>CAJJOO010000251.1 GCA_905193395.1 uncultured Porphyromonadaceae bacterium | reverse complement strand
TCAGACGAGTCGATGGAAATGTTGCGGAGGGTGACATCTTTCTCCTTGTTGATGATCGAGGTGATGTTGGTGACGATGGTGATATCGTCGTTGCCGACGATCCTGAGCGTTGCCGCGAAATGTGAGCCTACTTTCCCGGACCAGCGGGTACGGATGACACGATAGGGATATTTGTAGCGGATGTGCTCGGCGTTCGGGCAGTCATTGCGGTGGATTTTGATGACGCCTTCGGCCGAGACGAAGCCGAACACGTCGTCTCCGAAAATAGGGTTGCAGCAGCGCGACAGTCTGTAATTTATACCTTTGATGTTGTCGCCGATGATCAGAATGTCGTCCGACCCGGATTCCTGGCGGTGTTCGCCGTTGTCGAGCAGTTCGAACTCCTCGGCGCTGCGGCGCTCGCTTTCGGCCTTGCGGTCGGCGCTTTCAATGAGTTCGTACTGTGTGATGACATCGTTGACGTCGATGATCTCGTCGGAGATAGCCCGGTAGAAGTCTGTCACCGTGCGGTAGCCCATCTTCTTGATGGTGCGCATCAGGTAGCCCTCTTCAAGTTCGATCTTGCGGTTCTTGCAGCGGCGCATCAGCAGTTCCTTGCCGAGCGTTCCGGCGCGGTTTTCGATTTCCTTCAAGGCCACACGGACCTTGTTGCGCGCCTTGGAGGTGACGACCATGTTGAGCCAGTCGGGCTTTGGCTGTTGTGACGGCAGCGAGAGAATCTCTACCGTATCTCCGCTCTGCAACTTATAGTTCAGTTTCTGATTCTTGCCGTTGACCTTTCCGCCGGTGCAGTGGCAACCGAGGTTGGTGTGGATGTTGAAGGCGAAATCCAGCAGTGTTGCTCCGAGGGGCAGACGATAGAGGTCGCCGCGCGGGGTGAAGACGAACACCTCCTTGTCGTAGACGTCCATACGCATGTTGCGCATCAGTTCGAAGGGGCCGTTGTCGGCCGTCTCGAGAATGTCGCGGACATTGTTCATCCAGGCGTCCAGATTCTGCTCGCTCTTGATGCCCTTGTATTTCCAGTGGGCGGCAAGGCCCTTTTCGGCGATAAGGTCCATACGGCGGGTGCGTATCTGGACCTCGACCCAGCGGTCGGCGGGGCCGTAGACGGTGATATGCAGGGATTCGTAGCCGTTGCTCTTTGGTATGCTGATCCAGTCCTTCATTCGCGAGGGATTCGGGCGGAACATATCCGTAATGAGCGAATATGCCAGCCAGCAGTCGCTTTTCTCGTGCTCCGGTGTAGAATCCAGAACAATGCGGATGGCAAACAGGTCATAGATGCCGTCGAGGTCGTTCTTCTGCTTCTTCATCTTGTTCCAGATGGAGTAGATTGACTTCGTGCGGCCCTTGATGTCGAATATTAGTCCGTTATCCTCGAGTTTCTTCTTAACGGGCGCGATAAAGTCTGCAATGTAGGCGTCGCGGCTGATCTTGGTCTGATTCAGTTTGTGGGCAATCCGCGTATACACCTCGCGCTGAGTGTATTTAAGCGACATATCCTCAAGTGCCGATTTAATCTGATAAAGGCCGAGACGGTGTGCCAGCGGCGCGTAGAGGTAGTTGGCTTCGAGAGCCACTTCGTTGACACGCTGGGTATCGGGATGGTGGTTGATGGCCTGCATCAGTGTGAGGCGGTCGACAATCATTATGATAATCACGCGGATGTCGCTCGCGAAGGTGAGCAGCAAATTGCGGAAATTCTCGCTCTGGACCGAGGCTCCCTTGGCATAGAGCGACGAAACCTTGATAAGTCCGTCGACCATGCGGGCGACGTCTTCGCCCCACTCCGCCTTCACGGTCTCGACGTCGGCGAAGCCGCGGCGCACGGGGTTGAAGATTGTCAGGGCGACAACCATGTTGAAGTCGGGACTGATATTCTCGCACAGAGACAGCGACGTGACAAGGCTGCGGTTGATGGGATTGAAACCGAAGCGGTCGCGGTGGCAGGTCCCGGACTCGACAGCGCGGGCCATTGTCCGACGGAGACGTTCCATATCTGTCGGCGATACCATCGGCCGAAGCATGCGCCACAACTTGCGGTATGCGGAAATGAATCGTGCCTTTTCGTCGACTGTAAATATCAACTGGTCCATTTGTCAATAGTGTTCATAATCCAATGCAAAGTTACACAAAAAATCACGTTATTCCGCATCCCAGGCGCACGTTTAGACGGCGAGATGCGTAAAAACACCGGTTACCGCCACAAACTGGCGGGAACCGGACGATATCTTTTTGATGATGCACGCTCAGGGCATCTTGTCATCGTTGTTGCGCGGGTTGTTGTTGAGAGAGGCGACATCCTCTTTGCGTAATTTTGCGTTGTTGCGGCATTTGTCGCCCTTGTCGATGTCGGCGCCACGATAGTCCCGGCCTGATATTTTCGTTTTTTTGTCCATTTTGGTATGTATTTAGCGTTCGTATATAGCAAGAACGCCTCAGAGCGGCAATCTGTTCAGTTCCTCTATATAATCAAGGAGTTCTTCGCGGCCTCGGCCATCCTCGGCCGAAGTGACGAATACGGGCGGCAGTTCCTCCCACTCTTCAAGCAACTGTGCGCAGTAGGCGTCGATATTGCGTTTCGAGGCGGTGGCGCTGAGTTTGTCGGCCTTGGTAAACACGATGGAGAAAGGAATAGAGTTCTCACCCAGCCATTCGAGGAATTCCATGTCGATCTTCTGCGGCTCGTGACGCGAATCGACCAGCACAAAGAGATTTGTCATCTCAATACGTCCGGCGACATAGCCTTTTATCATATTCTCGAGCCGCAGCCTGTCGGCTTTGCTACGGCGGGCATAGCCGTAACCCGGCAGGTCGACCAGATACCAGGAATCGTTGATCAGGAAATAATTGATAAGCATTGTCTTGCCCGGCGTGGCGGAGGTCATGGCCAGATTTTTGTTGCCGGTCAGGCTGTTTATGAGCGAGGACTTGCCTACGTTCGAACGGCCGATGAAGGCGTATTCATGGCGCGGAACTCCCGCGGGGCATTTCGTGACGTCCGGTGCGCTGGTGAGGAACTTTGCGGATTTAATGATCATATCTACTCTCTTATAGTTATTTGATTACGGCAAGGCCTCCACGGGCCGTCTCCTTGTAGAGCGAGGGGATGTCGTGGCCGGTCTGTTTCATCACTTCGACAATCCGGTCGAAATCCACGCTGTGCTTGCCGTCGCTGAATGCGGAATACAGGTTTGCGTCGAGGGCGCGGGCGGCGGCATAGGCGTTGCGCTCGATACAAGGAATCTGGACGAGACCGC
>CAJJOO010000250.1 GCA_905193395.1 uncultured Porphyromonadaceae bacterium | reverse complement strand
AACCTTTGTGTTCGCGGGGACTCGTTGTGTTTACGCGGCTGCGAGTGAATCAGACGTTGAAGCGGAAGTGCATGATGTCGCCATCCTGCACCACATAGTCCTTGCCCTCGACGCCGAGGCGGCCGGCCTCGCGGACGCCGTTCTCGCCGCCCAGGGCCACATAATCGTCATACTTGATTACCTCGGCGCGGATGAAGCCCTTCTCGAAGTCGGTGTGGATGATACCGGCGCATTTCGGGGCCTTGGAGCCGCGGGTGAAGGTCCAGGCACGCACTTCGTCGGGTCCGGCGGTGAAATAGGTCTGCAGGTCCAGCAGGCTGTAAGCGGCGCGGATGAGGCGCGATACTCCGGATTCCTCGAGGCCTATTTCGTTGAGGAATTCCTGGCGTTCCTCCCAGGTGTCGAGTTCGGCGATTTCGCTTTCGGTCTGCGCGGCCACAATCAGCAGGTCGGCATCCTCGTCCTTGATAGCCTCGCGCACGGCGTCGACATATTTGTTGCCGCTGACGGCCGAGGCATCGTCCACGTTGCAGACGTAGAGCACCGGCTTGGCGGTGAGCAGGAACAGTTCTCGGAAGAATTTCTGCTCGTCGGGCGTGTCGAAATGAACCGAACGTGCGGGCAGGCCCTTGTCCAAGGCTTCCTTGATCTGCCTGAGCACCTCATATTGCATTTTAGCCACCTTGTCGCCGCCGGTCTGGGCCTGTTTCAGGGTCTTGGCCAGGCGCGATTCCACGGTCTCGAGGTCCTTGAGGGTGAGTTCGTAGTCGATAATCTCCTTGTCGCGGACAGGGTCGACGCTGCCGTCGACGTGGGTGATATTGTCATCGTCGAAACAGCGCAGCACATGGAGGATGGCGTCGGTCTCGCGGATGTTGGCGAGGAACTTGTTGCCGAGGCCCTCGCCCTTCGAGGCGCCTTTCACCAGGCCGGCGATGTCGACGATTTCGACGGTGGCAGGGACCACCGAGCGCGGGTTGCACATCTCTACCAGGCGTGTGAGGCGTTCGTCGGGGACGGTGATTACGCCCACGTTAGGTTCGATGGTGCAGAAAGGGAAGTTTGCGCTCTGAGCCTTGGCGTTGCTCAGGCAGTTGAAGAGGGTGGATTTGCCCACGTTGGGCAGTCCGACTATACCACATTGAAGAGCCATTGGAGTGTTGTGCTTGTTTTACTTACGAAATCTGGGAAAGAGGATTTTCGAGGTGCAAAGTTACGCTTTTCGCCCCTAAAAAGCAAATGGGCCATGAATCCGGCGTTGAAAAGATAAATATATTTTAAATTAACAGAATTTAAAAAAAACGATACTCTCGAATCCAATCAAAATGTTTATATTTGCGGTGTTATGAAAAAATAATCCTATGAAAACTATGAAACGATTGATTCTGATATTTGTGGTCGCTGTGTTTGGAAGCGCGGCGATGTGTGCCGGCGACAATGGCTGGCGCCTGGGCGTCACGGCCAATAAATCGGTGATGGCATCGGGTCAGGCCGAAGTAGAGCCGTCCTACTGGTCGCTCGGCGGCGAGGTGTCGTATCTGTTCAATCCCGTCTGGCGCCTGACTGTCACACCGACACTGGGGTTGCAGTACATTAAATATGAATGTGCTACCAGTGGCTTCTCTGCAACCCTTGGGGTTGACGCGGGGCTGAAACTCGGCTACGGGTTCAGTATCCTCACGGGCCCGGCTGTAAGGTATGGATCTAAAACTAAAGACTTGATTTACAATAATAGCAGTGGCTTGACGGGCTATTGGGGTTTTGGTATCAGCAAAGATTTCCTCGGTTTTTACATTTCGGCAAAATATTACCAGAGTATCACTAAGGGCGAACGCCATATGATTACCTCGGAACATCTTGGCAACGGACCGTATGATAACCCCGACAATTTGTGTAAGAACTATTTCAATTTCTCTATCGGATACAAATTCTGAGGATAATGAAACGATTGATTCTAATTCTGGTGCTCGCTGTGTTTGGTAGCGCGGCGATGCAGGCCGGCGACAATGGCTGGCGTCTGGGCGTCACGGCCAATAAATCGGTGATGGCATCGGGTCAGGCCGAAGTGGAACCCTCCTACTGGTCGCTCGGCGGCGAGGTTTCATATCTGATTAATCCGGTCTGGCGCCTGACTGTCACGCCGACACTGGGGTTGCAGTATCTGCGCTACGACGTTGACTGGAACAAGAAAAACGGTTTCGCGGCCACCCTGGGCGTGGACGCCGGATTGAAACTGGGCTATGGCTTCAGTGTTCTCACCGGTCCGGCGGTGCGCTACGGCAGCAATGCCAAGGATAATATCGGAGACAACGGCAGCGGTTTCACAGCCTACTGGGGTTTCGGTATCAGCAAGGATTTTTTGGGATTCTATGTCTCGGCAAAGTATTACCAGAGCATAACGAAATCGAAGGAAGTGGTGGATTACGACTATCCGGGCGTTGTCAGACCGGAATTCGAGAGCCGCCTTTGCAAGAATTATTTCAATTTTGCAATCGGATATAAATTTTGAAATAAATATTGAAATAACATGAAATAGCGCGGTCACCTGGCCGCGTTATTTCTTTTAACTGAATTTGACGGGCAGGAGGCGCCAGAGCCAACGCGGCACCAGGCGCCACAGGGCCGTGAGGATGGCCCAGCGGGTATCTATTACAGTGACGCGGCGGCGCGAAACCACGGCATGCACCACGGCGCGGGCTGCCTTTTCGGGGTCCATGACCATGGGCAGCCGGGCCGGTCCGCGGCCCAGCAGGGCGGTGCGGATGAATCCGGGGCGTATGTCGCCGACTGTCACGGGCACCAGGCGCAAATGGGCCAGTTGTTCGATTCCTTGCAGATATGTCCACTGATAACGTTTCGAGGCCGAATAGGCGGCCGAAACGCCGAGTCCGCGCACGCCGGCGACTGAGGTCACGGCGGCAATGTGCATGGGCCGGCCGGTTTCGGCGGCGATGGCAAAGGCTGTGGCGATGATGGCGGTGAAGCCGGAGACGTTCACGGCGTCGGTGTGCAGTTCGTCGGCCACGTCGAGGGCGGGGTTGTACCAGCCGCAGCCGGCGGTGAACAGCAGCGTGTCGATGCCGCCGCAGGCCGTGACGAGGTCGCGGAAGCGTGCGGGGGCGTCGGGAGCGGTGACGTCGATTGTGCGGGGAATAATCTGTTTGGGATTAGTGGCGGCGACTTCGGCCAGGCGGTCGGCATTGCGCGCGGCTATTCCGACGGTCCATCCCCGCGAGGCAAGTTCGATGGCGGCGAGGCGTCCGATGCCCGA
>CAJJOO010000249.1 GCA_905193395.1 uncultured Porphyromonadaceae bacterium | reverse complement strand
GTTATAATTTTCCAACTACGGTTGGGAAAGCAGAGATTTCGGCCATTACGGCGCGGATGGGTGTGGCGATATCAACCGGCATTGATGGTTCGCCGTCAAGATATACGTTGGCCCTGGGATAGGCGAGCAGACGCCCCAGCATCTCAATCTTTGCCGAGACGGCTGTCTCACGAATCATGGCTGCGTCTTCTGCCGGTTTCCCTTTCAGCCGGTGCATGCGCATGGCTTTGCCAAGGCCCCAGCGGTGTGTGACCGTGATGATGTTTCGGCTCACAAATACCCGCTTGCCGATAAGTGAATACATGTGTTTGAGTTGCGTAATCGCCCGATTATTAATGGTATTCCTTACCGGCTGTAAAGAATCAGCCGCATCTTTCCTTCCAATAAAGGCGCCGATATATTCCGTGATTTCTTCGTCTGAATCTCCCAGAGTGTAAATCACTTTCTCCCGCATATAGCCTTCAGGTCCGGAACTTTGAATGTCCCGAAAATTCAGAATCACCATTTGGGTCAATGAGAAAGCACCGCGCCACCGCATCTTCTCGACGCCGGCAAGAAGTCGTTCATCACTGATCTGATATGGGTTGAAGCGCAAAAGACTATCAGAAAGGAAGCGGTTAAGACGGTCCCGGTAACTTCCCGCATCCCGAATCTTTCTGATATAAGTCATAAATACAAGGTTTTAAACGGCTAAATAAATATTCGTCAGAGGTTAAACAATGTCTGATACCTGCAATAAATCAAAAACTTAACCTCACGGCAAAATTAAGCAAAAAAGTTTGTGACACCAACAGCAGGATGAAAAACAACGAATAGCCCGGCATTTTGGGATTAATCGCTTAAAATTTGGACTGCAATGAAAAAAGAACTAATTTTGAGGTTGGCAAAAACAAAAAACTGACTTGGCAAGGTCGGGGACGAAGTGGCGGATACGGCTTTCGCCAATTCTCTCTTTGTCGTGAAATTTACTGACGTTTAGACCCTTGCCGAAAAACGGTATGTCCTATAAACGAATAATATGGTATCTGTTATTATCCCGACCTTTGGAAATCCAATTTTTCTGGAGAAAGCAATCCGGAGCGTAACCTCTCAAACTATTGATGATTGGGAACTTATAGTTGTTGATGACAACAATGCCGAAACTGAGGCAAGAATGTTGACAGAAGAGGTAATGTCAATATTCTCGGATAATCGCATAAAATATATCAAACATCCTCACAATAAAAACGGAGCCGCGGCAAGGAATACGGCTTTGAGAGTGGCGAAAGGTGAATATATTTGCTTCCTTGACAGTGATGATGAATATATGCCGAACCGACTTGAAGAATGTGTAAGGGTTATGAAACTTGCCGGTGGTGATTTTGCCGGTGTATATACCGGATGTGAGTTCCGTCGTAGAGGGAAAACATATCTCAGATACAAAAATGTAAAGAGCGGGAAATTCATTGTGGAAACGCTGGCGTGCCGATTCATGTTCTGCACCGGGTCAAATATTTTTGTCAGAAGAGCCGTAATAGATGAACTCAATGGTTTTGATGAGGCTTTTCTGCGGCATCAGGACTATGAATTTCTTGTAAGATTGTTTGAAAAGTATTCTTTGATTGCTTTACCTGATATTCTCGTTATAAAAAACAATGAGAACGTCAACATGCCGGATGTCGTCAAGATGGAATCGGTCAAAAAACGGTATCTCGAGAAATTCAATAGAATAATTAATAAATTAACGAAAGAAGAACAGTCGTACATATTCTATGCCAATTATATTCTATGCCAATTATATTTCTTTGGCAGAACTAAGCATCTGTCAAAAAGACTTTGCACAGGGAAGACATTTTTACAGTCTTGCCCGACAAAATAAGTCGCTGACTTTTATAGATAATATGCGGAGGCTGGGATTCTATCTACGTGCTTATCTTACGTCCGGGAGCCGAACCCCAGATAAGTAATGTCCTGCCAGTCGAGTATAACTTCGGTCGCATGTCGAAGTTGGCTGGTGTTGCTGATTTTTTTAATTTTTGCGTTTAATTATGTGCGGGAGGATGCGCTCGGTTGGGGTGTGTCCTTTTGCCGTATGTAATTGTTGAACTTAAATTTCTGAAATCATGGCAACGATTAAGTTGAAGTACAGGCCGTCGGCGGTCAGTGGCCGGGGCGGCTCTCTTTTTTTTCAGGTTACTCACCGGCGACAGGTCCGGCAGATCAGTACGGGGTTGCGCGTCGGGGAGGAGGATTGGGATGCCGCGGCCCGCTCTATTGTACGGGTGAATGATGCCGGTTCGGAGAGGGCGGTGCGGCTGTCGGGCGTCAAGGCGGCGTTGCGCGAGCAGTATAATGGTTTGCTGGCCGCAATTTCGTGTCTGGAACGGAGGGGTGCCGCATACACGGCGGGGGATGTGATGGAGGCCTTTTTTGCGCCGCGGCCGCCCGAGGGGCTGGTGACGTTTGCGCGGGGGCTGATCGGGGAGTTGAGGAAAATCGGCAAAAAGGCTGCCGCCAAGCGCTATGGCACGACACTAAACAGCCTGTTGCGCTATACGGACGGGGTGGAGGTGGCGTGGGCGGACCTGACGCAGACTTTCATGTCGGGGTTCGAGGAGTATCTGAACAGGCGTGGTCTGTGCCGCAATTCCACATCTTTTTATATGCGCAATCTGCGGGCTATCGTGAATCGCGCTGTGGAGCGTGGTTTCGAAGTCGCAGGCAATCCGTTCAGGCATGTTTATATGGGGGTGGACCGGACTGTGAAGCGGGCTGTATGCCTGGATGTTATCCGGCGGATACGCGACGTGGACCTCACGGGGCATCCGTCGCTGGATTTCGCCCGCAAGGTGTTTATGTTCGCGTTCTACACGCGCGGGATGTCGTTCGTGGATATTGCTTTCCTGAAAAAGAGCGACCTGCGCAACGGGGTTATAACGTATTCGCGCCGCAAGACCCGCCAGCAACTGATGGTGAGGCTGGAACCGGAGACGCGGCGGATTATAGAAAGTTTCGGAAAGAGCGAGACGTCGTTTCTGCTGCCAATCATCAAGGATGAGGCGAACGATGCCGAGCAGCAGTATGAGAACGCATATTTCCGTATCAACCGGAATATCCAGAAGGTTGGCGCCATGCTGGGCCTGGATACGAAACTGACGCTATATGTGGCGCGCCATGCCTGGGCCAGCATCGCGCAGTCCAACAATGTGGCGCTTTCAACCATCAGCAAGGCTATGGGGCATGATTCGGAAAAGACCACAGTCATTTATCTGCAATCGCTCGACACCTCGTCGGTCGACAAGGCTA
>CAJJOO010000248.1 GCA_905193395.1 uncultured Porphyromonadaceae bacterium | reverse complement strand
CCTGCGGCCCCGCCGGTGGGATTAACCTAAAAACTACCTGTTACTTTTGTGCCCGGGATGTATTGCTATGCTTATCCTTTTATTTTACAAGGATTTTGGCAACCGACGAACCCTGGCGACGGATGTAGAGACCTTCGGTGGGATTCTCTACGCGTACACCCTGCAGGTTGTAGTATTCTACGGGAGCGGTTGCATTGTCGATGGAGATGTCCTCGATGCCGTTCGATTTGTAGTTGTAGAAGTATACGGCGTCGAAAGCGAACGACTGACCGGTCACACCGCCTGCCAGGAACGACATGATGTTGCCGGTCCAGGCATTGGTGTTGCGGTAGTTGAACGCGGGGAAGATTTTCTTGAGTTCACCGAAGGTGATGTCGATACCCTGCCAGTCGTCTTTGGAAACGGCACCCAGCGAGGGGAATGTAACGCCACCGTCAACGAAGGGGTTGCCCAGAGAAATCTTGGCAGGGGTATTCATGCCGTCCTGGTCGCCGAGGATGATGCCGATCGAGGGACATACGGTTGCAGGCGAATAGTAGGCCAGGTGGAAGTGGGTATTGTCGTTCCACATCATTGTGCTCACGCCTGCGCCGGTCTTGGCGATGTTGTAGCCGGCACCGGACCAGCCCACATTGCCAACAACGAGCGATGCATAGCCGTCGAGTTGCATGTCGACGCCGGGATACGAAGCGTCGCCGGCGTCCATGGTGCCGTCCCATACATAGAGGTTCTGGTCGGTTCCGTTGGGACCGAAGTTGACGCAGGTTGCGCCCTGGGCCTCGAGTTTGCCGAGGGAGGTTTCGTCGAGAGCGATATATTCTACGCTTTCAACTGTTCCGGCTTTGAGGACCACGTCCAGAGAGGGGTCAACGTTGTACTGGGCCGATGCGGAAACTGCAACAGCGGCCATTGAGGCGATAAGAGTAAATTTTTTCATAATTGTTAATGAATTTGGTTAAATGATTTGGTTTAATGGTTATGTCTCAGGTAATTATAGTTGTGTTTTTGAAATTACCCCCTCCCCTCGGCGGGAGAGGGGGATATTGTAATTGTATTCGGCGTCAATAACCGGGATTCTGTTCCATGGGATTGAGGTTGATTTCCTCGGACGGGATGGGGAACAGTTCGCATTTGCCCTTGACGAAATTGGCCATTTCGGCGCGTGCTTCTGCGGTCTCGGTGCTGCCGTAAGTACCGTGGTCCTTGTCGAGGACGTCATAGGCTATGCCCCAGCGCACCAGGTCAAACCAGCGGTGGCCTTCCATAGCCAGTTCCACGCGGCGTTCGTGACGGATGGCGGCGCGGAGGCCGTCGGTGGTGTCGGGATAGCCGTAGCCCGGGAATTCAGGCAGGCAGGGAGTGTTGACCATTGCGCGGGCGCGGCTGCGGACCTCCTCGAGGGCCCATTTGGCGGCCGACAGATCCTTGCCGCTTTCCAGCGCGGCCTCGGCATAGAGCAGAAGCACGTCTGAAGCACGCATCAGGCGGTAGTTGAGCGGCGAACGCGAATCGTGGTCGATGGCGGGGAAGGTGCCGTTCTCGTCGTAGGAGAGTTTGCGGTTGTAGTAGGAGGTACCGAGATAGTTCACCTCGACCTCGGCTGCCGATTCGGCATCGAGTTCGCCGATTGTCAGCGCGCGGCGCGGGTCGCCGGCCTCATATTCGGCATAGAGGTTGTGGGTGGGATGGTCGAAGCCCCAGCCGCGGCGGCCGCCCAGTTCAGACGCGCGCGGACGGCACAGAACCGTGCTGAATGTGCCGCGGGTGAAACCGAAGCCTTCGCCATAGTCGCTGGTGGGATCAGCCATATACTGGATTTCGAAGACGCTTTCGGCACAGTTCTCGCCGGCTACGGTGAAGTTCACGCCATAATCGGCCATCAGCGAGTATTCCGGGCCGTACTGCTCCTCGACCCACTTCTTGCCCCACAGATAGGCGTTGTCATAGTCCTTCATGTAGAGGTAGACCTTGCAAAGCATTGCCTGGGCTGCGCCTCGGGTTGCGCGGCCAAGGTCGGCGGCGGGGAATTTCGAGCGGTTCCACAGCAGTTTCTCGGCCTGCAGCAGGTCGGCGATGATATGCTCGTAGACCTGCTCGGCGGTGGCACGGGGCTGCTGCCATTTCTGGCTGGAATCAATCACGAAATCAACCAGGGGAACACCGCCGAACACGCGCACCAGTTGGAAATAATAGAAAGCGCGCAGAAAATAGACTTCGCCCAGCAGGCAGTCCTGGCGGTCCTCGGTCATGTCATCGTCGAGATTGACGCCCGGCACCTCCTGCAGAGCCAGGTTACAACGGGCTATACCCTGGTACTTGGCTCTGTAATAGTTGAGGATGATGCCATTGTTGATATTTACCTTGAAATTATCTATGTCGTATGCGTTGTTGTCATCGGCCACGTCCTGGCCGCCTTTGAGGGCGTCGTCGGATGCGATGTCGCCGATATACCATTCCGAGAAATACGAGTTGTTGTACTCCCAGGCCAGCGGAGTATAGCATGCGTCCACGGTCTGTATGGCCACGGCGCCGCCGGTGAAGAAGTCCTCGAGTTTATTGGTACCCGGTCCCTCTTCTTTAAGCCAGTCGTTGCACGAGGTGAGGCTCAGCGAGGCGCAGGCTGCCAGAATTGCTATATATTTTGTCTTCATGATTGACTGTTGATTAATAGGTGATGTTCAGACCGAAGATGAATGTGCGCGACTGGGGATAGTTGCCGTAGTCCACACCTGAACTTACTTCGGGGTCGAAGCCCTTGTAATTTGTGATGGTGAAGAGGTTGCCGCCCTGCAGGTATACGCGGCAGTTCTGGAAGCCCCAGCGGCTGATGAGGCTGCGGGGCAGCGAGTAGCCGATCTGAAGGTTTTTCAGGCGCAGGTACGATCCGCTTTCCAGGAATCGGTCGCTGGTATAATAGTTGATGCTGTTGCGCGGATTCGGAATCGAGCCTTCGGGATTCTCGGCGGTCCATGCGTCGGCCATGATGGGCGACAGTACAGAGGTCGAGCCGTTGCTTTCCAGATTGTGGCGCTGCTGGTTGTAGATTTTGTTGCCGCCAACGCCCTGGAAGAATATCTGGATGTCGAAATCACGCCACCATGCGCCGATGTTGATACCGTAGTTGAGCCAGGGTATCGAGGAACCGAGGTCCACGCGGTCGTTGGCGTCAATCTTGCCGTCGTTGTTCACGTCGGCATAGCGGGCGTCGCCTGCATGGAAGGGGATACTGCCGGCATCGTAACTGTGCAGATGGGCCAGGGCCTCTTCGTCGCTGCGGTAGATGCCTTCGTA
>CAJJOO010000247.1 GCA_905193395.1 uncultured Porphyromonadaceae bacterium | reverse complement strand
CGCTGGCCGCAAACGGCCGAGCCGTCGGGCGCGGTGAGATACTGTGTGAGCCAGTTGCCGCAGTTCTCGGCTTTTGCCGTCAGACTTCCGTCAGAGTAGGTGGCGGAGCCGAGGGCGGGAATTTCGGCGGGCACTGTTGTCGGCTGCCATGTCTCCCCGGGAATGAGAAGCGAGGCAAGGAGTCCGTTGCCGGTGGTGGCCGTGGCGGTGGAGTCGGGGCGCCACATCCATTTCATCACTTCGTGGAATATCTGCGACGAGCGGGCCACGCTGTGGCCGCCCTCGGCCCAGTCGAAGGCGCAGTCATAGCCGGCGAATTCAAGCGCCGAAGCCAACATGCGGTTGTGTTCGTACCAACTGCCGAAAATCGGGTTCCAGGTGTCTGTGTAGCCGTCCTGGAGGAAAATGCGCAATGGCAGAGGCTCGTGCTTGCGTACGATTGCCTCGATGTCGTTGCCGCCGCGCATCGGCACGAAGGTGCCGCAACCGCTGAACACCTTTGAAAATAGGTCTGGACGCTGCCAGGCGGCGTTGAAGGCCGCGATTCCGCCGCTGCTCAGGCCGAAAATCATGCGGTCGGCCGGGTCGGGCGAAAGGCGCAGGGGGCGTCCGTCGGAGGTGACGATTTTTTCGACGGCCGGCAGCAGTTCGGTTTCGAGGAATGTGGCGAACCGGGCGTCGGTGGCGTCGAATTCGTTGCTGCGGTTGTAGCGTGCCACCGTGCCGTCGGCTGCGGGCACGTAGCCGGGTTGCAGGTATACGGAAATCGTTACGGGCATAATGCCGCAGGCCGAAAGTGAGTCGATGACCTCGGGCGCGTGGCACAGAATGCCGTCGAGGCCCACATAGAGGGCCGCGGGCCGCGAAGGATTGTAGTCGTCAGGAACGGCCACCCGGAAGGTGTGGACCGTGCCGGGATAGATGTCTGAGCGGCGCAGGGTGTCGTCGAGCATCTGATAGCGTGCCGTGGCGGCGAGGGCGATTGCTGACATGAGCAGCACGGCCGCCGGGCGGAGAATCGTGTAGAGGAGTTTCATGGCAGATATTATGGTATTGGAAAAGACGGGGAATTACCGCGGGCATAGGGTGAGCGACGACAGCGGCAGCAGGGCGGCGGCCGCGGTGCGCAGGGTGTCGCAGTCCACGGCGTTTATTGCGTCGGCGATTTCGGCGGCAGTGGCGGCGCGTCCGCAGAACAGGGTGGCGTGGGCGATGCCCGTCACGCGGCTTTCGAGGGCGGTGGAGCCGACGGTGAGTTGCCCCAGAAACTGTTTCTTGGCCTTGGCTAGCCGCACGGGGGTGATGAGTCCGTCGGCGATGCGGCTCACGGTGGATGTCACCAGGCGCCGGCAGCGGTCGTTGTCGGCGGGGTCACAGCCGTAGTATATGGCCAGCACACCGCTGTCGCTGAACAGTCCGGTGGAGGCTTCGACGCTGTAAACCAGACCGCGGTGTTCGCGCAGTGCCACGTTGAGCAGCGAGTTCATGCCAGGTCCGCCGAGGATGTTGACCAGCAGGGCGGTAGCATATCGGTCGGGTGCGGCGAGACCGCCGATGCGGGCGCCGACGATTGTGTGGCACTGGTGCGTGTCGACGTGGCGCACGGCGTTGAACGGCTCCACTATCGGCGGCGCGGCTACGGGCGTGGCGGCTGTGCCGCGGCGCAGATTGCCGAACATGCGTTCGAGGATGGTGAAAACACGTCCGGCGGGCATGCTGCCGCCGTAGAATACCACCATGTTGGTGGCGGTATAGTGTTTTACGAGAAAGTCGCGACAGGTCTCGGATGTGAAGCCGGCAAGGGCCTTGCGGGTACCTAGTATGTTGTGCCCCAGGGGGCTGTCTGCGAAAAGGAGGTCTTCGTAGTCATCGAAAACGGCATCCGCGGGCGAGTCCAGATACGAGTCGATTTCATCTGCCACCACGTCGCGCTCCTTATCGAGTTCGCGCGTGGGGAAGACGGAGTGGTGGACCAGGTCGGCGATGAGGTCGGCCGCGCGCGAGGGATCGGCGCCCGGAAAGACGCTGTATACCACGGTTTCTTCTTTTGTGGTGTAGGCGTTCAGTTCGCCGCCTACGGCCTCCATGCGGTTGAGGATGTTCCAGGACGAGCGTCTTGCGGTACCCTTGAAAATGGTGTGTTCGACAAAGTGCGCCAGACCGGGGCAGTCGGGTGCCTCGTCGCGGCTGCCGACCCTGACGGCGGCGCCGCAATAGGCCACGGGAAGTCCGGGTAGGAGCACATGTACCAGCCTCAGTCCCGATTCAAGGCTGCGGCAGGTGACTGCGGGCGAAATCGGTGTATCACTCGTCGACCCAGCGGCCATCGTCTTTAATCAGTTGGATTAGTGCCGGGAGAGCCTCCTCGGCGGGTATGTTCTTGGTAATGCACTGCTTGCCGCGGTAGATGCTGACGCGGCCTGGACCTGCGCCTACGTAGCCGTAGTCGGCGTCGGCCATTTCGCCGGGGCCGTTGACAATGCAGCCCATCACGCCGATTTTCAGCGATTTCTGTCCGGCGGTGGCCTTTTTTACCTGGGCAAGGGTGGATTGCAGGTCGAAGAGGGTGCGGCCGCAGCCAGGACAGGCGATATATTCGGTTTTCGACATGCGGCGGCGTGTGGCCTGGAGAATGTCGCGGGCCAGTTCTTCGGCTTCCTCTTTGGTCAGTGCGGGCGCCTCGATGGCGATGTCGTCGGTGAAGCGGCGGTCGTGGAGCAGGAGGTAACCGAGGTCCACGGCAGCGGCAATTTTCACCTGCTCGGCATTGAGCATTTCGGGATAGCGGGCGGTGACGGCCACGGGACCTTCCGATTCGAGGGCCGATAAAATCACCGCAGGCCACTCGGCGGCAATGCGCCCTTTGCCAAGTGATTTCGGTGCCGGAACGGGCACCATGGCTGCAAAGACGCCGGATTCTATGTGTTTGAGAATCTGTCGGGCCACGGGAATTTCATTTTCGGGGGCCTCGGACAGTGACACGCGAATTGTGTCGCCCAGGCCGTCGACCAGCAGCGAACCGATGCCCACTGCGCTCTTGATGCGGGCATCATCGCCGTCGCCGGCCTCGGTGACGCCCAGATGCAGGGGAAAAGCCATGCCTTCGCGCTTCATCGCCTCGGCCAGCAGACGCACGGTCTCGGTCATCACCACCACGTTCGATGCCTTGATGGAAATTACCACGTCGGTGAAGTCGCGGGCCACGCAGACGCGCAGAAATTCCATGGCGCTCTCCACCATGCCGGCCGGGGTGTCGCCGTAGCGGCTCATGATGCGGTCGCTCAGCGAGCCGTGG
>CAJJOO010000246.1 GCA_905193395.1 uncultured Porphyromonadaceae bacterium | reverse complement strand
CGTCGCTGTCATGGGTGTGAGCGTTTTCAGGCTTCGGCCGGTCGTGGCGAAGATTTCCCGGTGCCGGCCAGGCGCTGTACAATCTGGGCGATGGCTCCGTCGCCCGTGATATTGCAGGCGGTGCCGAAGGAGTCCATGGCGATATACAGCGCAATCATCAGGGCATTGTCGGCCTCGGAAAAACCGAGCATTGAACTCAGCAGTCCGAGGGAGGCCATAATGGCGCCCCCGGGAACGCCCGGAGCGGCAATGATGGTTACGGCCAGCATGGAGACGAAGCCGGCGAACTGCCCGGCGGAATAGTCCATGCCGTGTGTTATCATCAGGGCCAGGGCGCAGGAAACGATTTTCAGAGTGGAGCCGGACATGTGGATTGTGGCGCAGAGAGGAATCACGAAACCGGCCACCGAGGGGTCTACGCCGGCCTTTACCGACTGGCGGAGGGTCACGGGGATGGTTGCTGCGCTGGACTGCGTGCCCAGGGCTGTAAAATAGGCGGGCAGCATGGTCCACAGAGCCTTGAAGGGGTTAAGTCCGGAGAATGCCGAGGCAAGGACATATTGAAGCACCAGCACTCCGACATGAAGCACGAAAATCACGGCCACGATTCCGGCGAAAGTGCGCAGGACCGGTCCGACGGTTCCCGCGACGGTCATTCCCAGGAAAATACCGAAAATATACATCGGCAGGCCGGGAATCACCACCTTGTTGATTACCAACACAATTATTGAGCGGAAATCGTCGAGGCCGCGACGCAGCGACTGCCCCGGGATAGCGGCGACTCCCAGCCCGAGGACAAAGGCGAGCACCAGCGCGGTCATCACGTTCATGAGCGGGGTGATTTCCATGGTGAAAAATGGCGCCGGGGCCTGGGAGGCGGCTTGGGCTCCGGAGGCCACATATGCGTCGGCCTGCAGCATCGAGGGGAAGATGGACGTGGCCACGAAATAGGCCAGCATGCCCACGGCCACGGTCATCAGATATGCCGTTCCGGCGGTGAGAGCCAGCATTTTTCCGGCCTTGCGGCCGAGTTCGCCGATTGCCGGGGCCACAAAGGCCACAATCAGCAGTGGAATCACGAAGCCGAGGAAGGCCGAGAAGACGGAATTGTAGGTGGCGAAGCAGCGCGCGGCCCAGTCGGGCAGCACGTATCCGGCGCCAATACCGGCGGCAATGGCTATGATAATCAGGGGCAACAGGCCCGGATTGCGGAATTTCATAATTATTATGTATGTGGATTTAAGGTGGAAGGTGAATCAAGGGGATGGAGCCGTCAGGGATTCGATGCGGCAGGAACCGACTGCGAGGCCCGGGGCACAAGACGGGCACCGAGTTCCCACAGGGCATATATCGGGATAAAGACGGCAAAGAGCGTGAATGGGTCGCCGGTGGGGGTGATGAGTCCGGCCACAATCAGCAGGGCCACGATGGCATGACGGCGGTAGCGCGAGAAAAACGCGCGTGTCAGCAGACCGGCCTTTCCCAGGAGCCAGGCCACCAGCGGAAGTTCGAACACGGCGCCCATCAGCAGGATGAGCGTGAAGAAATTGTCCATGTATGATTCGAGCGTAATCATCGGCGTGATGGTGTCGCTGAGGGTGTATGTGGCCAGGAAGCGCAACGCCAGAGGGAAAACCAGGAAATAGCCCGTGAGTACGCCGGCATAGAACATCACGTTGCCGGCCACGAAGGCCTTGCGGGCGCCGCGTTTCTCGCGGTCGTAAAGACCGGGAGCGACGAAGCCCCACAGCAGGTATATGATTACGGGAAAAGACAGTACGGCGGCCATCCAGCACGAGGCCGAGATGTGCATGTAGAACTGCGAGGCCAACTGGGTGCTGATCAGGTGCAGGTCGAAGGGACCTGAGACATCCAGCCCCACGGGGCTGACACGGGTAATGGCGTCAAGGAGGCGGTAGAAGGGGAAATCCGGACGGCAGGGCGCCATCACCACGGAATCGAAAATCCGCGGCATGGCGATGAACGAGGCAACAGCGGCCCCGATCACCACAGCGGCGATTCTGAGCAGCACGCCGCGCAGGGCGTCCAGATGGTCCCAAAAGGTCATGTTGTCAGCAGGCACGGGCAACGGTCAGGAGAAAGGTGTGCTGGGTATAAGGGCCCGGATGTCAGTCTTTCTTCTCCTTGGGGGCGGATTCGCCTTCGAGGGGCTTGTTTATCTCGTCGCGGGCGTCGTTGAGGCCCTGTTTGAACTGGTTGATGCCGCGACCCAGGCCGCGCATCAGTTCGGGAATCTTCTTACCGCCGAAAAGGAGGAGAATCACAAGGACCACAATCAGCAGTTGCGCGCCGCGCAGATTGCCGAGAAACAGTGGAACAATAGTCAGCAATGTAGTCATGGAGATATAGCGGATAATCGGTTTATTATTTTTAAGGTGTAAAGTTACAAATAATTCGATGAAAATCGCTAAATTTGCACCCGATTTTTGAAACCTTTAATATTTGGAAACAAATGAAAGCATACGTTTTTCCCGGTCAGGGCGCGCAGTTTGTCGGTATGGGCAAGGACCTGTACGAGGCATCGGCCACGGCCCGCGACCTTTTTGAAAAAGCAAACGATATACTCGGGTTCCGTATCACCGACCTCATGTTCAACGGCACCGACGAAGACCTTCGCCGCACCGACATCACTCAGCCGGCCGTGTTCCTCCACTCGGTGATTACCGCCATCGAAAGCGGCGAGCAGCCCGACATGGTGGCCGGACACTCGCTGGGCGAATTTTCGGCTCTGGTAGCCGCCGGCGCCCTTTCGTTCGAGGACGGTCTGAAACTTGTCGCCGCACGCGCCCACGCCATGCAGAAAGCCTGCGAAGTCAAACCTTCGACAATGGCCGCCATCATCGCGCTGCCCGACGAGAAGGTGGAGGAAATCCTCAAGGGAATTGACGGCGTGCTTGTCTGCGCCAACTATAACTGCCCGGGCCAGATTGTGATTTCGGGCGAAATCGAGGCCATCGACAAAGCCTGCGAACTGCTGTCGGCCGCCGGAGCACGCCGCGCCCTGAAACTGAAAGTGGGGGGCGCCTTCCACTCGCCGCTGATGGAACCGGCCCGCGCCGAACTGGCCGAGGCTATCGAGAAAACCGAATTCCACACCCCGATGTGCCCCGTATACCAGAACGTGGACGCCAAGCCCCACACCGATCCGGCCGAAATCAAGGCCAACCTGGTGGCTCAACTCACCTCGCCCGTTCGCTGGACAGCCTCCGTGCAGAACATGATTGCCGACGGCGCCACCGAATTCATCGAGAACGGCCCCGGCAAGGTGCTGCAGGGTTTGGTATCGAAAATCGACCGCAATGT
>CAJJOO010000245.1 GCA_905193395.1 uncultured Porphyromonadaceae bacterium | reverse complement strand
AAGACGTAATCCGCTTTCTTCTCCGCCGCTATGCGATTGTGGAGAAAGAACGATTGAAAAGAGTTATGGCGCTTCACATCGAGAAAAGCAACGAGGTTGCAAAAGGCGGGGAAACGTGGTTTTTCCACAAAGGCAGCGCTAACACTTTGCAATCACTCTTCCCCGACCTCGGAAAGGAGGTGGAGGGATGAAACATCTTGAAATAAAGACAACAACTCAACCCAAGACAGAGGTGTCTATCGGAGGAGAAAATGTAGAGTTCTTTCTTAAAGATGTTTGCGACCTCGCTCATCAAGTTCTGATGGAACTATCGCTGTATCGAATTGACCACAATTTGCCCGAAGATGAATTTGATGGCATTGAGGGTAAGTTCTGTGCGTTACTTGACAAATTAGGAGATTAAAACCATGAATCGTCTGTTTTACATAGACCTGTTCTGCGGTGCCGGCGGTACTTCGACCGGCGTAAACTCCGCTAAACTCGGCGGCCAGCCATGCGCCGAGGTCATCGCTTGCGTCAACCACGACGCCAAGGCCATAGCCTCTCATGCCGCCAACCATCCCCGCGCACTCCATTTCACAGAAGACATACGCACGCTTGAACTGTCGCCGCTCATAGCGCATGTGAGCAAATGCCGCCGGGAGAACCCCGACGCGCTCATTGTGCTTTGGGCTTCGCTGGAGTGTACCAATTTCAGCCGCGCCAAGGGCGGACAGCCCCGCGATGCGGACAGCCGCACTCTCGCCGAGCATCTGTTCCGATACATTGAGACCATCAATCCCGATTACATTCAGATTGAGAATGTAGAGGAGTTTATGTCTTGGGGCTCACTCGATGAGAATGGTCGACCCTTGTCTAAGAACAGAGGTCGTTCCTATGTCCGGTGGGTCAACAAAGTAAAGCGATATGGTTACGATTATGAGTATCGAATAATGAATGCCGCAGACTATGGCGCATACACATCTCGTAAGCGTTTCTTCGGCATATTTGCCAAGCATGGACTTCCGATAATTTTCCCCGAACCCACTCACAGCAAGACTGGAGAATCAGGATTGTTTGGAGAGATTAAGAAATGGAAGCCTGTTCGGGAAGTCCTTGATCTTGAAGATGAAGGAAATTCTATCTTTAATAGAAAAAAGCCTTTGTCAGAAAAGACCCTTGAACGAATCTACGCCGGACTTGTTAAATTTATCCCCGGCGACATCAATGCGTTCCTCTCAAAGCAATTCAGCGGAACTCCTTCCGGCAAGAACATCTCCATTGACGGCCCTGCCGGGACTGTCACTTGCATTGACCATCACGCATTCGTGTCGGTTCATTATGGTAACGGTTTCAATACGCCTCTTGATTCTCCTGCCGCAACACTCACTACAAAAGATAAGATGTCCCTTGTGCAAGTGCATTTCCTTGATATGCAGTATGGCAATGGTAAGCCGTCTTCAGTAGATTCGGTTGCAGGAACGATAACTACCAATCCCAAGCATCACCTTGTAACTGTCCGTAAGCACTTCCTCGTAAATCCTCAATTCGATTCTGCCGGGAGTTCTGTTGACAATCCATGTTTCACGCTCATAGCACGAATGGATAAGCGTCCACCGTCTTTTGTTACAGTCGAACATGGTACTGTTAGGGTTGAGATTTATGATACAGATTCTCCAATGACTGTGAAAATCAAGAAGTTCATGCAACTATACAACATTGACGACATCTATATGCGTATGCTTAAAATCCCGGAGCTTTTGCTGATACAAGGTTTCCCCGAAGATTATGTATTGGTAGGCACTCAGGCTGACCAGAAGAAGTTTATCGGAAACGCTGTGGAGGTGACTATCGCCCGCCGCTGGTGTGAGGCGCTGTGCGATGAGATTGACCGACAGCGACCATATATAACACAATATCTTCAGTCTAAATCCGCCGCTTAATCAGAAATGGAAACATTCGATAACATAACATTGCATCATGGAGACTGCATGGATGTCATGCGTGACCTTGAAGACGGTGCCTTTGACCTCGCGATTGTCGACCCGCCATATTTCAGCGGCCCGGAACGACGACAATTTTATGGCTGCAGAGAATCCAAAATCGGGGTTAAACGGCTTTATGTCAAATCCGAGAAATGGGATATACCAACAGCCGAATATTTTGATGAATTAAAACGTGTGGCAAAATATTACATAGTCTGGGGCTGCAATTATTTCAATTACCACTTTGCGTCAGGTCGCATTGTCTGGGATAAGTGCAACGGAGCATCGTCTTATTCCGACTGTGAGATAGCTGCCACAAATCTTATCGGCTCCGTCAGGCTGTTCCCGTTCATGTGGAACGGGATGCTGCAAGGTAAGAGTTTCATCGACGGGCGCACAATGCAAGGCAACAAGACTCTGAATGAGAAACGCATCCATCCAACACAGAAGCCGGTGGCGCTATACGCATGGCTGCTCACCAAGTTTGCTCAACCGGGATGGAAAATCCTTGACACGCACCTCGGCTCAGGGAGCAGCGCCATTGCCTGTGAAATTCTGAAGTTCCCGCTTTTAGGCATTGAGATTGACAATCATTACTACTCGGCAGCCAAAACACGACTGTTGACATATCAAAATTCACCATCATTATTTAAGACTTATGAATAAAAAAAGAATACGACCAGAAGAAGCGCGAGTGCTGGGTGGAGTACTGTGCGAGCAATGACCTGCACGACCAAGTTCATGTATTGGTCCAGTCCGCTTTCAACTACGCTTTCGACCGCGCCTACGCCCTCGGCAAGCAGGAGAAGGACGCGAAAAAAAAACGTGATTCAAGGATTGGAGGCGGCTATACAGGCTTATATCCGAGAAATCAAATTTTAACCCCATGCCATCCACAACAATTAAAGCCTACAAAGGTTTCAGCCACAACCTCACTTGCTGTGGTTTTCAATACGAAGTCTATAAGGACTATGAACACGACGGCCCCGTCAAGGCCTGCGAGAGCGGCTTCCATGCCTGCGAAAACCCCATGGACGTCCTCAGCCATTATCCGCCCTGCGACGACGAAGGACGCCCGAACCGCTACTGTCTGGTAGAACAAAGCGGCACGCTCGACAACTCCAAGGAGGCTAAAACCTGCTCCTCCCGCCTCCGCGTCGTCGCCGAAATCGGCCTCGAAGGCCTGATTAAAGCCGGGGTGAAATTCATCCTTGGCAAAGTCAACTGGAAAGACAAAAAGGAATCCAACACGGGTAACTGGTCCGCCGCCACAAACACGGGCTACCGCTCCGCCGCCACCAACACGGGCAACTGGTCCGCCGCCACCAACACGGGCAACTGGTCCGCCGCCACAAACACGGGC
>CAJJOO010000244.1 GCA_905193395.1 uncultured Porphyromonadaceae bacterium | reverse complement strand
CCAGCGTGGCCAGGGTGTGGATGTATTCGCGGTAGGCCTTGCGGAGGTCGCGGGATGATTCACTGTCCTCGATATAGAAGTCGCGGTCGCCCAGACCGAGGCCACCCTGTCCCCAGTACATCACGTTGCGGTTCACGTTCTTGAGGTCGGCTTCGACGTAGGTGTCGAAGAAGGCGCTGACGCCGGGGAGCGAGGACATCAGCGCGATGATTTCCTCGCGGGGCGCGGCCTGGATGCGTGCCACGTCGGCCTTAACGGGAGCGGCGCCCTCGGCGTTGAGGCGGACGCTGTCCATGCCCAGGGCATAGAGGTCGGCAATTTTGCGGGCGTTGCTGCCGGCGGGAAGTGTCGAGGCGTCGAGACCCGAGACGAGTTCGAACACCTGGTTGCGGGCGTGTTCGCCGAGTTCGTCGAATGTGCCGTAGCGCGAGTATTCGGGTGTGAGGGGATGTGCTTTCATCCATCCGCCGCATGCATATTCATAGAAATCGGCGCCCGGGCTGACGGTGAGGTCGAGGTTGGCACGGTCGACGCCGCGCGGCGAGACGGCGGCGGCTCCTGCCGGAAGAAGCATTGTCATGGCAATTGCTGTCAGAAACTTGATTTTCATATCGGAAATTGTATAAGAAGTAACAATTGAATATTTCTTTGATGCAAAATTACAAAATAAATCTCTTTAATTAATGTATAAACTTATTTTTTGGAGCGAAAGAAAATTTTAGTTATTTTTGCGGTGCATAAATTGCAAAGGAAACAACAAACCTTAATAATCAACCTTAAATCACAAATTTTCAATGAAGAAGACTTTACTCTTAGGAATTGCGGCATTGCTGTGCGGCTCGATAGCCGTAGCGCAGCCCCGCAGTGCCTGGGCCCCGCAGTTGCTGCTGAGCACCCCCACGGGACTTATGGCACCGGTATGGTCGCCCGACGGCAAGCACATCGCGGCATCGGGCCTGAACTATTCGGGCATCTATGTGGCCCAGGCCGACGGCTCGTCGCTGCAGATGGTGACCGACGCCCCCGGCGCAGGCTACAAGATGGTGTGGAACGGCAACAATGCCATTGTTGGCCGCACCAACATCGTTGAAAACGGCCGCGTGATGCACGAGATGTACTCGTGGACGCTGAGCGGCACCGCCACCCGCGTCGCCGCCAAGGGCCGCAACGTGCAGGCACCGTCGCTGCGTGCCGCAGGCATGGCCAAGGGCCAGGCCGGCATCTACGACATGATGGTAGCCGACCCCTCGCACGTGGCTGCCACAGTAGGCGCCCTGGCCGATTTCGAGGGCCAGATCATCATCAATCCTGCACTGTCGCCCGACGGCAGCCGCATCGCCTTCCAGGTTCCCGGCAAGGGAATGTGGGTAATCGGCGCCGACGGCAGCAATCTGCGCAGCATCGGGGCCGGCTCGCACCCGGCATGGCTGCCCGACAACGCCACAATCGTCTACACCGTGGTCAAGGACAACGGCAGCGAGTTCACCTCGTCGGCCATCTATGCCAAAAACATTGACAACGGCAAGTCGATGACCATCAGCGACTCGTCCACTATTCTGCCCCTTTCGCCGGCCGTATCGCCCGACGGATACAAAGTGGCTTTCGAGAACGCCCGCGACAATGCAATCTATGTTATCACCCTTAAATACTAAGCCACGATGAAGACATTATCACGCCTTATCAAAGGTTCAATCCTTGCCGCGATGTCGCTCATGGCGATGCCGGTGGTAAACGCCCAGACCCAGACTGAAAAAATCGACTGGGGGGACTACAAACTGTTTATCGACCCGGGCCACTCGGGCCGCGAGAACCAGGGTCTGTGGGGATATTCGGAAGCAGAGAAAGTGCTGGCCGTGGCCCTGCATATAAAAGAATATCTGGAAACCTACACCACAGCCGTCGACGGCGAGACCCTGCGTCTGTGCCGCTACGACGAGAATACGACCGTGAGCCTCGAGGAACGTTCGGACATGGCCAACGCCTGGGGTGCCGACTTCTTCTACGCCATCCACTCGGATGCCTCCGGCGCAGGCTCGCAGAACTCGATTCTGGGCCTCTTCGGCGGCTGGCGCAATGAAGGCGTCGAAATTGAAAAGACCCCGAACGGCGGCAAGGCATTCGGTGAAATCCTGCTGCCCAACCTGGCCGGTGTGATGCGCGTTGCCTCGCGCGGCAACTGGTATGACCGCTGCTACTACGACCGCGCTCCCGAAACCCACGAGAACCAGTATCCCTATCTGTCGGTGAACCGCCGCACCAACATGGCCTCAATCCTGAGCGAGGGCGGCTACCATGACATTCCCGAACAGCAGCAGCGCAACATCAACAAGGACTACAAGCGCCTCGAGGCCTTCGCAGCCTTCCAGACCATCCTGCTGTTCCGTCACCTGGCAGTTCCGATGCAGACGTTCATCACCGGTGTCATCTCCAACTCCGAGAACAACCAGCCCATCAACGGCGCCACAATCAAAATCGGCGAGAACACCTACACCACGGACACCTACGAAAGCGTGTTCAACAAATATTCGCGCAACCCCGACCTAATCCACAACGGTTTCTTCCTGTTCGAAGGTCTTGAACCCGGCGCCACGCTCGATTATACGGTAGAGGCTCCCGGCTTCGAACCCAAGAGCGGCACCGTGACCGTGCCCAACCCCGTAGACCTCAGTTCGGTGAAGTCCGAACACTACGTGGCCTTCCTCGACGTGGAACTGACCAACGCCATGCCCGCCGTGGTATCGTCGGTATCGGCCGAGGACCTCGGCAACGTCAGCGCCCTCGAGCCCCTGGTACTCACCTTCTCGCGCAACATGGACCGCGAATCGGTGGAGAAAGCCTTCTCGATCGACAACCAGGGCGAAGTGACCCTGGCATGGGACAACGACTACACGCTGAAAATCGACGTGTCGAAACTCGAGCCCTACTTCACCTACAACATCAAGATTGACGGCTCCGTGGCCAAGAATTCGCAGACCGGCGCATTCCTGGACGGTGACGCCGACGGCGTTGCCGGCGGCGACTATGAACTGAGCATCACCATGGCCGAACCGGATACCGAATCGCCCTATGTAATCTCGACCTATCCCGCTGCCGAAGGCGAAGCCCTCTACACCCAGCGTCCGCCCATCCGTCTGGAATTCAACGAAGAACTGGCCTTCAACGGCGACGTTCATTCGGAATGTGTGACAGTCAAGGATGCCGCAGGCAAGGTTTACAGCGGCACGCTGAGCCACGCCGTTGTCAACGGCCACTCGGTTCTCCACTTCTACACCAACGAAGACCTGGCCAATGACGTGGCCGTTCTGGTGACCTACGACGGCACCATCCCCGACCTTTCGG
>CAJJOO010000243.1 GCA_905193395.1 uncultured Porphyromonadaceae bacterium | reverse complement strand
TGAAAACACCTACGACATCTACTCGTTCTCGGGCGGCAACACCGCAGGTGCAATCATCGCATCGTACACCGTCAAATTCACCGTTCCCGAACCTCCCGTTACGGAAATCACCCTGAAAGAGCAGTATACCCGCATGCTGACGGCCGACAACGCCGGAGCAGTCGGAGCAGCCCTTGCGGGAAACATCCGCACAGGTTGCGGCTATAACGGTGCGTTCTACATGATGAACGTGGCTACCGGTGAAATCTGGAAAGTCGACGACAAGGGACAGGAAGTATTCCGTAAGATTGACGTAAAAGATGCCGATGGCAACGGTCTCGGCCTGGCTCTCACAAGCGACGACGCCGGCAACCTGATTGGCATCCGCGTGACCGGCGGTTTCTTTGCCAACGCTCCCCTGAAATTCATCGTTATCCCCGCAGATGCCACTGCCGCGGTAACTGAATTCGAAATCCCCGCAATCAACGGCTATACCAACGTACGTACCGACGTTCTGGGCCGCGTGGCCGGCGACGTGCTCAGCGAAGACGGCGGTATCCTCTACATGTGCTCGAACACCTCGACCACCATCGCATCCTACATCATCAGCGCATCCGGCGTTGAGCCTTCGGAATTCGCTTCCAGCACAATTCCCGACATCGGCACCGGCGGCCTGAACACCGCAGTGCCCATGTACAACAACTTCGAGGACCAGATGGCTGCCGATCCCATCTACGACGGCTGCTACTTCATGCCCTGGAGCGACGTTGCCTATGGCTTCGCCGACGAAGAAGTATACAAGATCGCACGTCCCGAAGGTATGTTATTCTCCGCAGTTCCCGGCGGTGACGTCATCAACCGCGAAGAAGGCGTTTACATCGTAAGCAACTACACCCAGACCAAAGACAAACGCGACGGTAACTTCTGCATCTACAAGCAGGACGGTGCCGAACTGGTATGGAAGTCCGATTTCTCGGCCCTGACCACCGCCTACGGCGGTTTCATGAACGGCGGCTCGCTGAGCGTTCGCCAGACTGGTGAAAACACCTACGACATCTACTCGTTCTCGGGCGGCAACACCGCAGGTGCAATCGTTTCGTACTACACGATTGAATTCCCCGCCGCTCCCGCACCCCAGTATCCCGAACAACTGTACCTGATCGGCGGAGCCAACGACTTCACCGAACCTATCGAAGCCAACGCCGAAGCCCTGAAAGCCTGGACACTGACCCAGACCGAACCGGGCATCTACGAAGGCACCTTCAACATCCCCGTAACGAAGAGCAACTTCCGCTTCTACAGCGCACTGACAGGCTGGGACGGCGGTGACTCTTACGGCGTAAGCGAACCCGAAGGCAACAACGATGCCGCCATGACCGAAAACTTCAGCGCACCGTTCATCCCCGGCAAGGGCAACTACAACTTCCCGTTCTGGTATGGCGGCGAAATGGCCATGAAGGTTGATTTCACCAGCGGTACACTGTACATCCCCCCCGCAGCGTTCGAAGCCCCCGAACTCTACGTCCGCGGCGAGAACATCAACGCATGGGGCGAAGGCGTGAAGATGGAACTGAACGCAGCCGACGGCAAGTATGTCTACACCGCTACCGTTCCCGAACTGAACGGCGAATTCAAGATCGGCTCGGCCGACTTCTCCTACTCTGTAGGTACAGCGGAAGCCAGCGCCGTAGTACCCGTTGACAAACAGACCGTAGTCAAGATCCAGGGCAACAACATGAAGGCCGAGAACCTGAGCAACATCACCGTAACTCTGGAACTCAACCCGAACCCCGCCGAGGATTCGTACCTCACCCTGACTGCAGCCGCCGCTCCCGTAGCCCGCGCAGCCATGGCATACGACGTGAAACTGACTGCTAACGAAGGCAAATACGCCATCGACTACAAGGTATCGGCACCCGCCAAGTCGGCCCGTCTGATCCTGACCAACGCAGCAGACGCCAGCAAGACCGTAACAGTCGACATGCCCGCTCCCGAAGTAGGTGACAACCACTTCGACTTCGAACCCGCAGCCGACATTGAAGGCGGCAAGTACAACTACGCAATCGAAATCGTAAGCGAAATCGAGGGTGAAGAACCCGTGAAGGTTGTTTACAACGTACTCGACGGCCAGGGTGCCCAGGTAGCCGGCCGCGGCGGTGTTGTAACCATCACTGATCCCGAATACGCTTCCTATGGCTACGCACTGGTTGCAGGCAGCCACAGCATGGGCGTAGACGTATACGATCCCACCGGTGCCAAGGTAGGCAACTACTGGGGCAACAGTGTAATGAACACAGACAATTCGAGCCCGCTCCGCGGCGACCAGCGCTTCGGCAAGGCCGTATTCGCAGCATGGAGCGACGGCAACTCGGGCGCATGGTATGTAGACCCGCTGAATCCCACCGAAGAACCCAAACAGATCTTCCCGGGTGAACGCAACGAAGCCGGTGTCATCACCTACAACGGTGTACAGACCGGTTCCAGCACACCTGCCATCGCATTCGTAGGCAAGGGCGAAAACACCCGCGCCTGGACATTCGACGAAGACATCTATGCTAACTCGCTGACATGGTATGCTATCGGCAACGCTGAGGAAATCACCACAGCCGGTACCGTTCCCATGCAGGAAGACAAGAACTGGTCGAAGTCGGCCCTGGCCAACACCGCGGTCTGCATCGAACCCGCCTCGAACGGCTTCTTCGCCGCCCAGACCCGCGCCGACGGTATGGATATGAGCACTCCCGCATTCATCTATTGCGATGTTGACGGTATGCCCGTTGTGAAGTGCGCAGACCTGATGATCGACGCCGAATACACCCTGCCCTCTTGCGCAGGTATCGTGGCCCTTAACAAGGAAGAAAACGTGCTGGCCGTAGGTTCCTACGAAGGCATCCACTTCTTCTCGGTTGAATGGACCGACGGCGTTCCCGCCCTGACCCACCTCTACGACGTGACCGGTCTTGCCAAGGGTACCTTCGGCCAGGCCAAGTTCGACGCAGCAGGCAACCTGTATGTATACAACGAACTGAACGACCGTGTTAACGGCGTACGCGGCACAACCGCTTACATGGCAGTAATCGCCCTGCCCGGCGAAAACGTAGCCACCACAGCCGGTAAGGCAGCCGACATCATCACCATCCAGAGCGGTGTTGAAGATGTTATCTACGGTGCCGAAGATGCCGACGCAGTTTACTACAACCTGAACGGCGTACGCGTAGCAGCCGAAGACCTGGTTCCCGGCGTATACGTTAAGGTAGTAGGCAACACAGCCACCAAGGTCGTCGTTAAGTAATCGATTCCCCTAATCCCCTGATAGCAGCGGGCCGCCCCGGTGGGGACGGCCCGCTGTGTTTGTTGGCGGGAGGATAGC
>CAJJOO010000242.1 GCA_905193395.1 uncultured Porphyromonadaceae bacterium | reverse complement strand
AAAAACTATCCGCTATTAAGGATGATGATGAAAAAATTCCTTACGAGACTTTTATCAGTTCTCGCAAGAGAATGGTCATGGAATCGCTCTATGCCCGTCGCAAAGATGATTTCCAGAAAAGATTTGACTTTACGAATGATACAATTCAAGGCTATTATGACGAAAACAATCAAAAGTTAGATAGCATAAACGAGTTATATCCTATTACGGTTAATGATATACTTGAACTCTGCAATCTTTCTGATACTGAAATGGAGCAATTCCGTGCATTGAGCGATGCATTTATTAAACTCTCCTCCTCAGATAAGATTTGGAATATTATATCTACTTCCTCTAATACTGAAAAGAAATCTTCTGCGGCAATTGTTGTTGATAGAAAAGAAACTACCTTACAAAGCGCGCCTTTTCTAAATCTTATAGTGGGTGATTTAGATATTCCGCACTTTGTTGACAACAACGGCAATGACTTATACATATATCCTCGGTTCATAATAATTGACAAAGGCGCCAGCGATTTCTCTGTCATGCCGATTTCCACGGCTTCTGTATTAAGCATCTGGCAGGATTTCATTGTTGAAGATACCGCACCCAAAGATGCCAAATTCGTCAACCACACATGGCGCTATATCAACAAAAACGGTCAGCCGGACGCACGTTATTCCAACAATCCAATGCTGAGCGTATATCGATATGCCAACCTTTCACTTCCTGCTTTCGGAATAAAATTGCAAGTGAGCAATTATCTCGCAGCAGATAACTTTGCTAATGCACTCAAAGGACTGACTGCAGGCAAACCGGAGATGTTCGGCTCGGGTGCTTCCAAATCTGAAGTCTCCGTTTCTCCTAATGAAGAAACTGCCGATATTAACCCAGCCAACAAACGGAATAAATACGGCATCTCAGAGCAGTACTTCAACCTTTGTTATGACCTGGCCAAACTTATGTTTAAGTATCTCCAGAACATGAATGACAATGAAGATTTTATTGAATTTATCAATAAAATCGGAGGAATAGATAGTCTGGACTCCTTAAAGGTATTCCCCGAGCATAACAACCGTGTTGTTATGCTGATGATATATGATTTCACTAAGGTATACAATCAACTTGGCCACTCATTTGCTGTCAATGAAAGAGAGATTCTCACCTTAGCACTCCTGATGGGGTTCATTCTCGCTCCCGACAAAAAGATTAACTTTAACAACATCGAAGAATTTTTCACTAAGGTAGTTCCGTCGCTCTGCAACACTCTTAACACCATAAATAAAATGAGTGACCCGGCTATGGCTGACAGATATGCATTCTATTATCCGCGTATGTTTGAAGTTTTCGATAAAGAACGCATCCAGACATACAAGGTACTCCTTTATCGTTTTGCGTCCTTAGTTGCTAAAGCAGATGGTGTTATCGATGCAGACGAAAGCGAATATTTGGCAGGATTGATGCATGGTATAGAAAATACCATAAATATAAATGAATCGTCTAAAAAACTTATGCCATCCATTAAAACAATAAATCGGGCTTCTTATGGTATAACCGACGAGGTGGCAGAAGCAGCGCGTTATGTAGTCAATTCAAATAATGGCTCTACGTCTGCACTGCAACGCCATTTCAGCATAGGCTACAATCGTGCCGGCAGAATAATTGATGAACTGGAATCTCTCGGAATTGTTTCCGCCTCCAAAGGCGCCTCTCCGCGAGGTGTTCTTGTGACATCCGAGGAACTTGAAAGAATCCTCAACGCATCTCCACGAGAGCGTGTTTCTGACAATCCCGTTGAAACACCTACGGAAGAAATCATCATGTCTAAACCGGTCTCTAAGAAACGAAATAATAAAAAACAAAATCCGGTTAAAGCGCTTGAAACTCTAATCGGCCTTGAATCTGTTAAAGATGAAGTCCGAAAACTTACCAACTTCATCAAAATTCAGCAGGTCCGTTCCAATCAAGGGCTAAAGACTTCGCCAATTTCTTACCATTGCGTATTCACCGGTAATCCCGGTACGGGTAAAACAACCGTTGCGAGAATTATTGCCGGGATATACAAAGAACTGGGCATACTCAGCAAAGGGCATCTGGTGGAGACTGACCGTTCAGGCCTTGTGGCCGAGTATGTCGGACAGACCGCGGTCAAAACCAATAAAATAATAGACTCGGCACTCGATGGAGTATTATTCATCGACGAAGCATATTCCCTGGTCACCGGCTCGGGCAACGACTATGGGCTTGAGGCCATCTCGACATTGCTTAAACGCATGGAAGATGACCGCGACAGACTTGTTGTTGTGCTCGCAGGATATGGCGCCGAAATGGAAACATTCATCGACTCCAATCCAGGCTTACAGTCGCGTTTCAACAGATATCTCCATTTCAAGGACTATTCTGTTGACGAACTTGTTGACATTTTCAAATTGAACGTGTCAAAGCACGACTATACTCTTTCGGACGAAGTAGCCGACATCCTAAGGACTTACATCGATAACGCTGTTGCTAATAAGGATAAATATTTCGGGAACGCACGTTTTATACGAAATCTATTTGAAAAAACGCTTGAAAATCAGGCCACCCGCCTTGCTTCAGAAGGTGAAATCACTAAAGAACTTCTTCAAGAAATAAGAGCCGAGGATATTCCTGCTTTTAATTCCGTACGTTAACATCTCGGCCAGCCGTTTCAACTTCGATTCGGCCGGCTTTTTCTTTCTTCTGCCGGAAAGTGCGAAGTTCTTCAAGATAGGAGGCCGTAATGACGCCGGAAGGCAACGCGATAATTGCCACACCGAATAAGGAAGACAGCATTGAAACGACACGACCTAAGTCTGTCACCGGACATAAATCGCCGTAACCGACAGTGGTTAGGGTAACAGTTGCCCAATAAAGGGCATCGAAGAATGAACTGAATGTTTCCTCGCCGGTGTTTGGATTGATGTGTGGTTCGGCGTTGAACATGACAAGTGCAGTAATGAATATATAGAACAGAGCCAGTACAAGAACGGCGAGAAGAACATGACGTTCCTTCCTAAGTACATTACCAAACATCCGTATCTTGGCGGAATATCGCGTTATCTTTAACAAACGTACTATTTTCAACAACCTTGTCAATCGGAACAGTTTGAACGACGGATTAATAAGATTGAGCCCCGGCAAGATAGAGAGTAAGTCTATGATTGCCATTGGAGTAAAAGGATATATAAGATAGGACTTCCAACCATTTTTCAACTGCAAAGGCGAGATATACCATCTCAGTGAATAGTCTACAATGAACGCAATTACGGTTACAATGTCAACCACCGTAAAAATCGGATAATCGTTCAGGAACATCAATGGGACTATGCTCGCAATAATCATAACAAGCATATACCAGTCGTAAATTCGACTGGATAACATA
>CAJJOO010000241.1 GCA_905193395.1 uncultured Porphyromonadaceae bacterium | reverse complement strand
GGGATGACGGTGGCATACACCTGTCCGGGGAAGTGGCGCTTGACCTCCTCCGCCACCTGAAGGGACAGATTGGTCCGGCTGTCAAACATCGTAAGCAGCACACCCTCCAGAGCCAGCCTGGGATTCAGACCCCGCTTGACCAGCCTCACAGTGGCCAGCAGATCGCTCAGCGTCACGGCAGCGTTGGCCACCTGGGCATCGTAGAGCGAGGCGCCCGTCGCCCCGGACACGTTCCGCCCCAGCAGGGCATCGGAGATGCCCGAAACATCCTCGAACAGTTTCAACTGCATGTCCAGCAGGCGACAGGCCCCGGAATCGGCCGTATTCGTCACCATCTGGCGCGGGAGTTCGCGCCCCATGCCCACAACGGGAATCACGGCATCCGGTCGGTTCCACATCCGCGCCACGTCGGCCAGGGTTACGCCGTGGGGCAACTGGTCCAGCGGGTAGAGCAGCGCACCCTTGGCCGAATAGGCCATCATCGTGTCGATGAGCACCACCAGGCGGTTGATGGTGCGCTGCTGGTCAATCACGTCCTCGACAAACGAATGCACCTCGCCGGCCGTCAGCGGATAGAACTTCACGGCGAAGGGATGCGAGCCGTGGGGGAAGGGCGAGCGGTAGGCCGCCAGCACCGAGCCGTCGGGGGCCAGCCAGGTGCAATGCCAGGCCATATCCACGCTGTGGCGACGGTAGGCGTCCGTGACGGGTGTGCCGCGCAGTTCCCAGCACTCGATGACGCGCCATTTTCCCGTTCCGGCGGCATAGAATGGAGCCGCCGCCGGCGTCACCCCGCTGTCCATCGGTCCGCCGCTGCCCTCGGCCGTCGAGTAGAGGTAACGAAGCGCTTCGGCGCGCGACCGCGACCCGCGGCAGAAGCGGTTTATCACCTCGCCCGGCGACATTTCGTGGCACATGCCCAGGAAGTCGATGTCCAGGCCGCGCGGATCGCGGAAGGCGTTGACAAAAAAGCGGTCGGGGTCCACATTGTCAATCCACACGCCCGTGCCGCCGGGGCGCCGCTCGGCCACCACGCGCTGCACGGCACAGCCGGAAATCACGAATTCCTCCAGCAGGCGTGCGTCCAGTTCGTCAAGGCAGTTGCGCACGTCGTCCGACCCCGCCGCCGTGGCATACAGCCCCTCGGAACGCGTCGCCTCGCGGAAACGTCCCACGATGGTCTTGACCAGTTGGCGGATGAGGTTGTTGGTGAGCGGCCGCTTGCCCGTGGCGACAATCAGAGCGCCTTCCTCCACGATGTTGCCGGCAGGGTCGCTCACGGGGTCGCACCACTGCTTGCCGTAGGTGTAGTTGAGGTGGCGGCGACGCCGTCCGCGGAATTCAGCGCCCGCCATCCAGGCGTCGCCGCACCGCTGCAGCAGGTCGCTGTCGCGCGGAAACACTATATTCTTCATAGTTCTGTGATTTGGGTTATTGTGGTGGGAATGGAGCCCAGCAGGGCCTCGTCGAGGGTATAGATGTCGTCGCCGGGGTCGGTGACGGCGCTGACTGTCGCCGAGGCCACTCCGGCGCCGGGATAGAGGTCGATTGTACCGTCGCCGCGGTCCACGGCCAGGGGACGGCGCACCGTCGGCCCGGCGTAGGGCGACGAAACCCTGGCCAGGGCGCCCGCGGCCATGGATGCCGCAAGCGGCGCCACGGCCATGCTCCATGTGTCGGCCCGGACGTGAATCACACGCCTGACGGCCGCCGGCATCGTCACCCTCACCGCCCGCGAGTTGGCCACCGGCTGCACTGCCAATGTGTGGCTCTGCACAGGCACCCGGCCTGCCGGAGCGCTGTCCAGCAAGTCCAGGTACCATCGCCGCATCATCGGCAGCAGTGCCGCCGCCACGTCGCGGCCCTCGAAAACCTCCACCGTACAGTCGTTGCGCAATTCGTCAAGTCCCAGCGAGCGGCGCCACAGCGCCAGCATCGCCGCATGAGTGTAGGTTTTCATCGCCGGACTCACTTAGAGGCGCCGTACACGCGCAGATGCGCTCCGGGCTGGCGCAGGACGATGCACGAGGCCTCGGTCAGCACCACAGCGTCGGTGTTGCGCACGCCCGAGGTGCGCAGGTCCAGGCGCTCCTTGCTGAACGGGATGTGGGTATATTTGGTGATATAGTCCGGGTCGAGGATGAAGCCGTCGTTCTCGTGGCCGCACTGGTCGAAAATCTCGGAATGCACCACATACAGGGTGCCGAAGTTCGACACAATCTCGCGGAAGCGGATGCCCCAGCGCGTGAAATCCGAGTTGGTGGACACCGCGCGGGTGAAATCGCACTTGTTCAGCGAGGTGAGCAGGCCCGTTCCCGCCACCAGAATCTTCTTTTTCGACCCGTTGTTGCCGCTGAACGTCTTGGCGCACAGGTCTATGAGGTCCTTCTCGGTAATCTGGGCCGAGGCAAAGCGGAATTCCTTGTCGGTCTGGGTCCAGATGCCGCCCGTCAGGTACACGTCCTCGTTCTTGCGCACGTCGAAGAACTTGGTCCTGGCGCCGAACAGGAAATTTTTCTCCATGCCCAGGCGCATGTCGATAATCGCGGCCTCCTCCTGGTCGCTGAAATTCCAGTCCACCTCCTTGGCGGCGATTTTCTGCATGGTCGACTGCTCGATCTGCATCTTGAAAATCTGGCAGTAGTTGGAGTCCTTGCGGGGCAGGGCCTGGAACTGGGGCGTCATCACGTCCAGTTCGGTGGCGGCGCGGCCCATGCGCACCACCCGGGCTCCGGCGGCGATGGCGCCCACCACGGGGGCCGCGGGGTCGGTGGCCGTAGAGTCGGCGGGGGCGTTCACAGGCACGATGTCCACCTTGCCGTCAGCGCGGATTTCGAACACATAGCCCACCAGCGGCGAGGCGTTCTCGCCCACGGTGCAGGCCGGCACCATCAGCGTGTCCGTGGCCTCGAATATCTCGGGGTGCGCCACGTCGAGCGCGATGGTATACACTCCGTCGCTGCGCTTGCGGGGCTTCGTCGACGGGTCGTAGGCCTTCGACAGAGTGGTTTCGGGCTGTTTGGTGTCCACCGAGTAGTATTCCACCGTCATCGACGAGCAGTGGCGCGAGCCCACGCAGCGCGACAACTGGTCGACCGGCGTCGAGGCCGGGCGGATGCGGACGATGCGCTGGTCGATGGAATTGCGCAGCAGCCCGGGAGCAACCTGCGCGGTGTTGGTGGTGGTCAGGGGTTCGGCGGCCACATGGCGTCCGCCGTCGGTTCCGTTTACAATCTTAGTCATGTTTCGGTTGATTTGTCTTGGTTTTCAAAGTTTCAGATTTCAATCTCGTCGCCCCAGACGCTGCGGGGCACCGATGCGAGGAATTCATCCTCGTCCTCGGGTTCGTCGGCCATGGCCGGCGTGAGCGGCTGGTACATAGCCGGCGCCGCGTCCTGCGGAATCA
>CAJJOO010000240.1 GCA_905193395.1 uncultured Porphyromonadaceae bacterium | reverse complement strand
TTCAAGGACCGCTATTTATTAATTCATTATTTTTACGTAACTTTGCGTTGCCAAATAATGTTCCCTTTTGTCCGAATGTTATTTGCGGCGACATCGTCATTATTCGTAAAGTGTTGAATAATGGGAATATAGGCAGTTCCGTAATTCCTGTTCCGCGTCAGTTGACTATCGGAAGGGGGAGAAGAAAGGAATTGTCTTTTATTTTATCCACGGTAAAAAATCGCTGACTTTCAAGTGGCTGATAATTCATCGGTTACCATTTCTTCACTTGTCGCGGTATTCCAATCGTGCCTCGCCGGACTGGGCTCTGAGACCGTTTCACGCTACCGCCGCACGATTGCCGATTTCCGGACTTTTGCCGGCACCCACCATCTTGATGCCGACCCCGTATCCCCGGTATTGTTGGCCGACTGGACCTTCGACCTGCTACGTCGTCACCTGTCGACCAAAACCATTGTCCGTCACCTGAATATCCTCAACAGTCTGTTTCGCCGGGCCTCTGCGAAAGGCCTGCTGCAGACCGTCGAGACGCCGCGAACTCTGGCCCGCACGATTGAAAACGATATGCCTGCCATGCCCCCGTTCCTCGACGAGGGCCTTTTCAGCCGTTGCATCGCCACTTTGCGGACACACCTCCATAAGCCCGTGCCCGGCAGCGTTGTGGCCGACATGCTGCTTCTGTCCCTGTTCGAAGGTGCAATGCCCGTGAAAGATATTGCCGCCCTCCGCAAGCGCGACGCCGCGCGTTTTGCCGGCCTCTCGCGCCGCCTCGTCGAGCGCAACATCGACTCTGCCCGCGACTTCATTTTCAATCTCCGGCAATCCTACCGCACTCCACGCCAGGTGGTGGCAGCCGTCGACGATGCGACACGCCTCTTGTTCCACGACAAGGCCCTTCCCTCCGACATCTGTGCAGATACAATGGTACAGTCGCTCTGGGCCGCCTGCGCCGTACGCGGAGGTGCCACCGCCTCGCAGGCCCTCGGAAGCATCGGCCACCCCCTTCCGTCGGTCATCCCCGCATTCTGCACGCCCGTATCCGTAACGGCCGCCGACAAGACCACGCTCAGCAAATCCGTCGCCACGCAGATTGCCCACGACATGCCCCGGTGGTACGCCATGCAACTCCGTCGCGGATTCACCTTCGACCAGTTACAGAAAGAAATCAGCGGGAAATTCAACCCGGCACCCGAACTCTACTACCCCTGCGAAACCATTAAAAAACGCATCGGCAACAAAACAGTCCTTGCCGAACAGCCATTCATCAGCCGGACCGTATTTTTCAAGACCTACCCCGAAAACATCATGCCCCTCTTTGCCCAAATCGGCGACAAAGCATGGTGCTACCGTCTCAACGCGACCCCCGGCTCGCCCTACGCCGTCATATCCCAGGCCGACATGCAGCGCTTCCAGGCCGCAGTCGGCATTTTCACCCCCGACATCGAAATCCATCCACTGGGCGACCTCACACCCCGTCCCGGCGAGACCGTGATACTCATACAGGCCGGCTACGGTAACCGCGAAGCCCGGGTTGAAGACATCATCCAATCCGCCACCGGTACCGTACTGTTCCGCGTAAAACTCACCACTGACTACGGCTACGAATGGCGCGCCGCCGTCGACCCCCGCCAACTCCAACCCCTCCGGTAAAAGCGCTTTTGTCGACATTATGTAGTGCCATATATTGTGTTATTTTTCCGTAACACATCACTTCGACGCACATATAGGATAGAATGTCTGGAAATAGAAATCTGATTGTAAAGTCGATTCTCTGGAAATTAACCGAGCGAACAAGTGTACAGATTGTCATATTTATAGTGACAATAATTCTGGCACGCTTAATTTCTCCTCAGGAGTATGGTCTGATCGCTATAGTCCTGGTCTTTATAAGTATAGCGAATGTAATCGTCGACGGTGGTTTGAACAGCGCATTGATTCAGAAAAAGGATGCTGATCAAGTGGATTTTTCTACGATATTCTATTCCAGTCTAATGTTGTCCTTGTTTCTGATAATCCTTTTATACTTTTCTGCGCCTTTTATTGCGATTTTTTATGATAAAGAGGAATTGACACTAATAATCAGAGTCCTCAGCATCAGTCTGCTTTTTTATGCTGCGAATTCAATTCAACGAGCATATATTTCACGACATTTGTTGTTTAAACAATTATTTATATGCAGTATTGTAACAGCCGTAATTACAGGTACGGTCTGTATTGTCATGGCGTGGAATGGTTACGGTGTATGGGCGTTGGTGACACAGACAATACTTTCGCAGGTCACGACTACTATCGTTATGTTTATTACCGTAAAATGGTATCCGACTCTTGTTTTTTCTGTCAAGCGTTTTAAAACTCTTTTTAATTTCGGGTGGAAAATATTTTTGACGAATTTCATAATTTCAATTTTCAATAATATAAGAAGCCTTATTATAGGAAAAGTATATTCCCCCAGTGCTTTGGCATATTTTGAGAGGGGAAAACAATTCCCTACATTAATTATCGACAATATCAATGCTTCGGTCCAGGCTGTTTTGTTTCCCGTGTTTTCCAACAATCAAGAGAACAAAGAAGCGATATTAAACATGGTACGTCGGTCCGTCAAAGTCAATTCTTATATTCTTTTTCCGATAATGACAGGGTTGATCGTTTTGGCCAAACCATTGATTTTATGTCTTCTCACAAATATGTGGAGTGATGCAATCCCATTTGTCCGGATTTTCGGAATCGCCCTGATGCTTCTGCCCATACAGATTGCCAACCTTGAGGCAGTTAAATCTTTGGGATATAGTAATGTAACGTTGAAACTTGAGGTGTTTAAGAAAATAATAGAAGTCGTTATTCTTGTTATAACAATTCCTTTGGGCGTTAAAGCAATCGCTTGGGGAATGGTGGTATATAACCTTATCAGTCTGTTTATCAACCTTAAGCCGACGAAAGACCTTTTGGGATATAGTGTCAGCGAGCAAATTCACGATATTTTGCCATACTTCGCATTATCGGGGGCAATGGCTTTGTGTGTTTCGGTTGTATATCTAATATTTGATAGCGCTATGCCTCAATTAGTTTTTGGTATTATTGTAGGCATTGTTTCATATGTCCTTATTTCTATATTAACAAAGAATGAATCATATGAGTATGTCCTGGGCATGATATTAAAGAATAAAGAAAATAAGGCCTGATTGACGGCAATTAATGACCGGTATTTTTTATTTCTAAATTGGATTCCTAAAAATATGAAAGTCCATATTATATATACAAATTTTCTCAATGATGACGAGCGAACATATTCAGTAGGTGGTGTCCAAACATATATACTGAATCTCGCCGAAGTGTTGAAACGGAATAATTTTGAAGTAATAATACATCAGTCGAGTAATCATGATTTTGTGGTCTCTTTCGAATATGGTA
>CAJJOO010000239.1 GCA_905193395.1 uncultured Porphyromonadaceae bacterium | reverse complement strand
GCCGCTCTCCTTGCCGGAATCAGCGGCGAGTTGATGTTCAACTGCATCTGAATGGCGATTACGGCGCCGATAAACAGCGATATGACGATTACAAGGGGGATGGAGTCGATTCCGAGTTTGTTGATTTCCTGCACGGTGCGTCGGCCCGTTTCCTTCCATTTGTCGGGGAGGGCAAACACACGCCTGATGAACAGGCAATATCGGCCGAACGTGGCCAGCGAATTGGCAAGTATCATTTATCAGTCTGGTTGCAATTAATACGCAAAGTTAAGAAAATATCCTGACCCTGCATCGACCAGTGCCATCAAATTGCGCCGGGAACGCCAATTTTGAAGCATCTTGGGCAAGTGAGCGGCGCCCGTTCGTAAAAAATCATTGGCCCCGGCTTGAGATTTGCTCTGAATTTCGTAACTTCGCGGTGTCAAACCCATTTATTTCCACAAGCGCCAATGATTATCATCGGAATCGCCGGCGGGACCGGCAGCGGCAAGACCACCGTGGTCAACAAGATTCTCACCTCCTTTCCGGCCGGTGAGGTCGCCGTCATACCCCAGGACTCTTATTATAAGGATTCAAGTCATGTCCCTGTCGAGGAACGCTCGAAAATCAACTTCGACGAGCCTGCCGCCATCGAATGGCCGTTGCTTGTCGAACACCTGCGTCGGTTGAAAGAGGGACAGAGCATCGAGATGCCGACTTACAGTTATTTGACTTGCACGCGACAGGCCGAAACCGTTCCCGTGAGTCCCGGCGACGTGGTGATTGTGGAGGGTATTCTGGTTCTCACAGACCCCGTGCTTCGCGAAATGATGGATATAAAAGTGTTTGTGGATGCCGATGCCGACGACCGCCTCATCCGAGTTATCTCCCGCGACTGCATCGAACGCGGTCGGACGCCACAGATGGTGATTGACCGTTATCAGGAAGTGCTGAAACCCATGCACTGCAAATATATCGAGCCCTGCAAACGCTATGCCGACCTTATTGTTCCCCAGGGCGGCAGCAACATAGTGGCCATCAACCTGCTGACCGATTATATCGCAAGCCGGCTGAACAAAGCGAACCGATAATGGCAGTGCAATATCGTCTGGACCGCAACCGCCGTGACGAGGCCGCAGAAGAAGCGCCGAATATCCTTGATATTCAGGATTCCGTCCGGGAAGAACGCGCTGTCGACGAACTGACCCGCCTCGACCTCGAGGGAAAGGTATCGGAGGAAATTCCCGCGGAAGATACAGCCATGGTGCTTCGTACCGACAACCTTGTAAAGAAATACGGCAAGCGCACCGTGGCCAATCATGTGTCGATTGACGTGACTCAGGGCGAGATTGTGGGCCTGCTCGGTCCCAACGGCGCCGGCAAGTCCACCACATTCTACATGACCACCGGACTGATTACGCCCAACGAGGGCCGTATCTTTCTCAACGACATGGAGATTACCAAACTGCCGGTCTACAAGCGCGCCCGTCTCGGCATCGGATATCTGGCTCAGGACCCCTCGGTTTTCCGCAAACTCAGCGTCGAGGACAATATCCGCGCCATCCTGCAACTGACCGGCACGTCTAAGGAATACCAGAAGGAAAAACTCGAAAGCCTGATTTCCGAATTCCGCCTCGAAAAGGTGCGCAAGAACCTGGGCGACCAGTTGTCGGGCGGCGAACGCCGTCGCACCGAGATTGCCCGCTGCCTGGCCATCGACCCGAAATTCATAATGCTCGACGAGCCTTTCGCCGGTGTCGACCCCATCGCCGTGGAGGACATCCAGTCCATTGTCTATAAGTTGAAAAACAAGAATATCGGCATCCTCATCACAGACCACAACGCCCAGCAGGTGCTGTCAATCACCGACCGTGCCTACCTCCTTTTCGAGGGTAGGGTGCTGTTCCAGGGCACGCCCGACGAACTTGCGGCCAATCCCATTGTACGCGAAAAATATCTGGGTACCTCTTTCGTGTACAATCCCCGCAAAATGTAGTGCCGACAACCGCTCCGGCGCAATATTCCGGCGCTATCCGCGTTATGGTATAAGTAATGAACCATCAACGCATGAACCTGATTTTTCGATATATCCTCGCTATATTTTCTTTTGTGGCCGCCTGCGGTGTGGCCGCAGCCGCGCCCGTGAAAATTTCCGGCCTCGTCACCGACGAGAACAACGAACCGATGGAGTTCGTGAGCATCAGCATCAAGGGCACGGCTTTCGGCGCCACTACCGGCCTGGACGGTCGCTATGCAATCAGTGTGGCAGAGGCCGACACAATCCGCCTGGTGTTCGCCTGCATCGGATATGAGGAGGCCAACCGCCGCCTTATCGATCCGAAAGGTGAGGTGACCGTGAATGTCAAGATGCTGCCCAAATCCTATATGCTGCAAGGCGTCGAGGTGACGGAAATCCAGCGCCAGACGGGTACCATGCAGCGCATCGACCCCGGCGTGACACGCATCGCGCCCAATGCCTCCGGCAACGGCGTGGAAAATATTGTCACAACGATGGCTGGCGTGACTTCGGGCAATGAGATGTCGAGCCAATACAATGTGCGCGGCGGTACCTACGATGAAAACCTGGTCTATATCAACGGAATCGAAGTCTACCGTCCGCAACTCGTGTCGTCGGGCCAGCAGGAGGGCCTCAGTATCATCAATCCGGATATGGTCGGTGCCGTCGGCTTCTCGACGGGCGGTTTCCCGGCACGCTACGGCGACAAGATGTCCAGTGTCCTTGACATCACATATCGTGAACCGGAATCCATGGAAGGCGCGGCGTCTCTGAGCCTGATGGGCGGCAGTTTCGCAATCGGGACCTCATCGCGGCATTTCACCCAGTTGCACGGAATCCGCTACAAGAGCAATTCGTCGCTGCTCGGCTCGATGGACGAGAAAGGCGAATACGACCCGCGCTTCTTCGACTATCAGACCAGCATGACCTATCGCTTCTCAGACAAGTTCCGCATGTCGTTCCTCGGAAACATCGCGGTGAACAACTATAAGTTCATCCCCCACAACCGCACGACCACCTTCGGAACCTCGACCGATGCCAAGCAGTTCAAGGTATATTTCGACGGTGCCGAGAAAGACCGTTTCGAGACCTGGTTCGGAGCGCTGAGTATGATATACGCGCCTCGCCGCGGAGCAGAATATACTTTCCTGGCCAGCGGCTTCCTGACCAACGAACTCGTTTCTTACGATATATCAGGCGAGTACTGGCTAGACCAGGCAGGCACCTCCGGTGGCGGTTCGGACGGCGGCGGCATCGGAGGCGAACTCGGTGTGGGCCGTTACCACGAACACGCCCGAAACCGCCTGAAAGCATCTGTAATCCAACTGGCCCTGCGCGGCTCGAACGGCCTGGGCAACCATACACTGGAATACGGCCTCGGATTCAACGCCGAGCGCATCCACGACCGCACCCGCGA
>CAJJOO010000238.1 GCA_905193395.1 uncultured Porphyromonadaceae bacterium | reverse complement strand
CCACGTCCAGCACGTCCATAACCGAGGCGTCCTTGAAGCCACTGAAAGCCATGTTGAACATCGCGCCGGCGTCCAGAATGTCCTTGCCTGCGCCCATGGAGGCGAACTGCAGCCCGTCGGCATCGGTGGTTTTCAATGACTTGCCGTCGGCATCGGTCCACGACACGCGGGACTTTGCCTTGGCGCCGTCAAGGTCCACGCGGAACACATAGACGGCCTTTCCGGCCGCGACGGCCGGAGAGGCCAGGCCGAAGAAAGCCGCGCCGGAACAATCGTCAATCGCAGCCGTTTTCCAGGGGGCGAGCGGCGTTTTGGCCTTCTCGACAAGACCGTCCATGGTGCGGACTGCATCGGACGAGGGGACAATGAACAGCAGACCCTCGTAAAGCACGGCCGAGGCATTATGCTCGCCGGCGGAATTGAATATCACGTAGTCGCCCTTGCGGCGCGGCTTCAGATCCAGGTCCTTGAGCGAACGTGTCAGAGCGGCCTCGTCCTTCACGCGGACCAGACCGAAGGCATCGGCGCCGCCGTAAGAGGCCAGCATCACCTGCTCGAAGTCCAGGCCACGCACTTTTGTCAGCATGTCGAAAACGGGCGAGTTCATCGAGCCTGCCACTGCCTGCAATTCCTCGGGCAGCACAATACGGCCGTCCTCGATACGGGCGTCAAGCGATTTCAACACCGCTTCGGGGCTGAGCATGTATACGTAGCGGGCGTCGTCGCCGACCATTGTCAGCAGCCCGGAAGTCTTTTTGTCCGCGCACGACCACAAGGCGCACATCAGAAGCACCACACAGGCCTGCAGGGCGGGGGATATGATTCTTTTCATTTCGGTTGAAGTTATATTAATGTAGCGCAAATGTAGCAAAATTTTTCCGACGCCAATGGCAGGGAGGCAAAAAAATATTCAGTATCTTTGCACCATTGAAACACTACCCTTCAAAACACAATTACAGATGGACTTCATATCACGGCGAGTAGCATCGCTTGCAGCGTCGCAGACCCTGGCGATGTCGCAGAAAAGTGCCGAACTCCGCGCCACGGGCGTCGACGTAATCAACCTGTCGGTGGGCGAACCCGATTTCAACACACCCGACCACATCAAGGAAGCCGCCTGCCGGGCTGTCCGCGACAACTATTCGTTCTATTCGCCTGTGCCGGGCTTCATGTCACTGCGCGAGGCCATCTGCCGAAAACTGCTGTCGGAGAACGGCGTGCGGCACACTCCGGTCGACATTGTGGTTTCCAACGGCGCCAAGCAGGCCCTCTGCAACGTGATTCTGGCCACGGTAAACCCCGGCGACGAGGTAATCATCCCCTCCCCGGCCTGGGTAAGTTACACGGAAATGGTGAAACTGGCCGAAGGCCGCGTGGTGGCCGTTCCGTCCGGAATCGAGAACGATTTCAAGATAACACCCGCAATGCTCGAGGGCGCCATTACCCCGAGGACGCGGATGCTGCTGCTCTGCACGCCGTCGAATCCCACGGGCAGCGTTTACAGCGGCGAAGAACTTGCCGCTCTTGTGGCCGTGGTTGCACGCCATCCCGGCATCCTGGTGGTGGCCGACGAGATTTACGAGCATATAAACTACACCGGCGAATTTACCTCCGTGGGCACCTTCGCCGAGATAGCCGACCGCACGGTGCTGATCAACGGCGTATCAAAGGCATATGCCATGACCGGCTGGCGCATAGGCTACTGCGCCGCTCCGACGGCCATTGCCAAAGCCGTCTCGAAACTTCAGGGGCAGTATACATCGGGAGCCTCGTCCATCGCCCAGAAAGCAGCCGAGGCCGCATATGACGGCCCGCAGGACTGCGTGCGTGAAATGTGCGAGGCCTTCCGCCGCCGACGCGACCTGGTCACAGACCTGGCCGCACAGATTCCCGGCTTCCGCGTGAACCGTCCCAGCGGCGCCTTCTACCTCTTCCCGGAGGTATCGGCACTGCTCGGGAAACGTGCGGGCGAAAAAATAATCGCCACGTCGGCCGACCTGGCGATGTATTTTCTTGAACAGGGCCATGTGGCCACTGTCGATGGCGCGGCGTTCGGCGCACCGGGCTACATACGCCTCAGTTACGCCACTTCCGACGACAACCTGCGCACGGCGATGGGGCGCCTGGCCGACGCCGTCGCCGCCCTCCGCTGACCGCGGAGGGAGCGGCCGGGTCAGCGCCCGGCGTAGCGCCGGGTACGTTCGTCGGAAATCACTCCGTTGAAATTCAGTCCGTAGGCGAAGGCGTATACGTTGCCCTCGCTGTCGCGGTACGGCTCGATGTCGTGCGGACGGTCCTCGCAATGCACCTCTACGGCGTCCATCGAAGCCGGCAGTTCGAAGGGCAGCAGGCCCGAGGGCTCGGCAGCGCCGGCAATCAGGTCGACAAAGGCCTGGTTCTGTACGCTGAAACCGATAAGGATGGCGTCGGCCAGAGGCTCGACCTCACTCATCACAGTGGGATTGGACATAGCGATCACCACAATCACAGGTTTCGAGCCCATACGGCGGCGAAGTTCCACAAGGCTGTCGAGTTCACATTCGTTCATGGCCCGGACGGTCTTGCCGCGGTAGGTGCGGTCGGTGTTTCCGTCCCAGGGGTCGCGGGCAATGCTATGCTCCCTGGCGTTCACAGCGGTATAGGGGCGGTATTGCAGCGTGATGGGTATGTAGCCGTTGCCGCCGGATTCCTTGTCGGCCGGGTCGTAGCCCATACGCCAACTCTTGGGCGATTCCATGAAGGAAATTGCGAAATCCGCGTCCTCGGGACTCTGCGCGGGATCGAAATAGCGCGAGAGCACGTTTTCGGCCACCGGTTCATAGTCGGCGGCGGGGTCGGTGCCTCCCCAGTAGTTGCGCATCGGCGGCACGGTGCGATGAGGCACGTAGACACGCCCACGTCTGCGCATGGGCAGCAGATTGCCGGCGTTCTTCAGCATCACCACCGAAGCCAGTTGCTGGCGGTAGCCCTCTTCCATCCACTCGCGATTGCCCACAAGGCGCATGGATTCGTCGACGTCGACATATGGATTCTCGAACAGCCCGGGACGGAATGAGTTCAGAAGCAGGCGCACGGCCGAACGTTCCATACGGGCGCGCATCCATTCCTCGCCATGCTCCTCGCAGCCGATACGGTAGGCCTCGAGGACTGGACCTTTCTCGTTGTTGCCGCCGAACTGGTCCACACCGGCCATCAGGGCCTTGTAGTGGCGCTGTGCAACGGTGAGGGTCTCGACACCCCAGGGCTTGGAGAGGTGGACGCCCGGGTCGACCGGGTCTGCGGTAATCACCCAGTCGGTGCAGACCACTCCGTCGTATCCGGCATCGCCGCGCAGACGGTCGGTGATCAGTTCGCGGTTGTAACTGTTGCCGACGTTCTCGGAAGTCTGGTTGTAGGAGATTGTATAATAGGGCATCACGGCCGAGGCC
>CAJJOO010000237.1 GCA_905193395.1 uncultured Porphyromonadaceae bacterium | reverse complement strand
CCCATAGCCCTGGTGGGCGGTGCCACGGGCATGATCGGCGACCCTTCGATGAAAAGCCAGGAGCGCAAACTGCTGGACGAGGAGACCCTGCGCCACAACCAGGAAGCCATCAAGAAGCAACTGAGCAAGTTCCTGGATTTCGACAGCGACGCGCCCAACGCGGCCCTGATGGTGAACAACTACGACTGGATGAAGAATTTCACTTTCCTGGAATTCATCCGCGACGTGGGCAAACTGATAACGGTTAACTATATGATGGCCAAGGATTCCGTGAAGAAGCGTCTCAGCGGCGAGAGCGGCGAGGGAATGTCGTTCACGGAGTTCTCGTACCAGTTGTGCCAGGGCTACGACTTCCTGCACCTGTACAAAACGCACAACTGCCGTCTGCAACTGGGCGGCAGCGACCAGTGGGGCAACATCACCACCGGTACGGAACTGATCCGCCGCACCCTCGGCGGGGAGGCCTATGCACTGACCTGCCCGCTGATCACCAAGGCCGACGGTGGCAAATTCGGCAAGACCGAGAGCGGCAACGTGTGGCTCGACCCGCACTATACGTCGCCCTACAAGTTCTACCAGTTCTGGCTGAACGTTTCGGATGCCGACGCCGAGAAATATATCAAGATATTCACCGAACTGAGCCGCGAGGAGATAGCCGCGCTGGTTGCCGAACAGGCCGCCGACCCGGGGCGCCGCCCGCTGCAGAAGCGCCTGGCCCGTGAAATCACCACCATGGTCCACAGCGCCGAGGAATATGAAAAGGCCGTTGAGGCCTCGGAAATCCTGTTCAGCAATAAGGCCGGCGAAATCCTTCACCGTATTGACGAGGAGACCCTGCTGCAGGTGTTCGAGGGCGTTCCGACGTTTGACGTTGCCCTGGATGACATCAAGGCCGGTATCGGCCTGGCCGACCTGCTGACGGAGAAGGCCAAGGTGTTCCCCTCGAAGGGCGAACTGCGCAAACTGGCCCAGCAAGGCGGACTGATGATCAACAAGGAAAAGATTGCCGACGCCTATGCTCCGGTTTCCGAGAGCATGCTGCTCAACGGCAAGTATATGCTGGTGCAGAAGGGCAAGAAGAATTATTTCCTGCTCATAACAAGATAAGAGGTCGTCAGACCGTAAAATTAATAATGTCGGCGGATGCATGAGTATGCGTCCGCCGACATTATTTATTTTGCGTGGATTGTCAGGGGATTGCCTCGAAGCCGGCGTCGTGGACGGCGCGGACAATCTGGTCGTCGGTCATGTCGCCGTCTACGACGGCCTTTCCGTCGGCGAGGCTCACGGAGACATTGCGCACGCCGGGAATGGCTGCGATGCACTTTTCAACACTTGCGCGGCAGTGAGGGCAGTTCATGCCGCGGATGGTATATTCCTTTGTCATTGCCTTTATTTTTTTGTGGTTTGATTTATATCGGAGAATGAAGGAGTAGACTAGCAGTGCCACCAACACGGTCGAGCAGAGCAGCGAAGGCCAGGAAGCGACGGCATGGCCGTGGGCATGGGCGCCCGAAAGCGAGGGGACGAACCAAGCGGCTGGCAGCAGATAGTCGATGGCGAGGCCGAAGGCAACGGCGCCGAGGATTATAGAGCCGAGATAGAGCGCGGCGGTGCGTCGTCCCATTTCGCGCGAGATGAGGGTAAAGGAGGCGAAGTTGGCGGCCGGGCCGGCCATGAGGAGTACAAGAGCGGTGCCGGGCGAAAGACCCTTGAGCATCAGCGACAGGGCGATGGGAATCGAGCCGGTGGCGCAGATATACATGGGAATAGCAATAACCAGCACGCCGAGCATTGCCAAAAGCGGACTGGCGCCGATTGTGGCGAAGAAGTCGGCCGGGACAAAGACGGTAATAAGCGCGGCGATAATCAGGCCTGCGACGAGCCAGACGCCGATGCTGCCGACGAGGTCGACGAAGCCATACCGGAGGGCGTCGGCCATCTTGCGGGCAAAGGAGCGGCCGCCGGCGGCGGTTTCTTCGGCCGGGACGTCGCAGCCGTCGGTGCAGGGCTGTTCGGGGCCGGAAGCCTTGCCGACCACCACTCCGCCGAACAGGGCTGTTACGAGAGCGGCGACTGGCCTGACGACGGCAAACGCGGGCCCGAGCAGCGACCATGTGGCGGCGATGCTGTCGACGCCGGTCTGGGGCGTCGCGACGAGGAAGGATGTTGTGGCGGCCCGGGAGGCTCCGGCGCGGCGCCTTGCAATGGCCGTGGGCAACACTCCGCAGGAGCACAGCGGCAGGGGTACGCCAATCATGGCAGCGCGCCGAAACCGGTGCCGGACAGATGTCGGCCCATGGTGTGGCGTGGCACAAAGGCGTGGATGAGACCGGCTATGAAGAAGCCCAGCAGGATGTAGGGTGACATCTCGTTGAGCATCATTATCAGGGAATCTATTATGTTCATCGTCAGTCGGGGAAAATGGTTGGTTATGATTGCTGGCGCGGTGCGCCGGCGGATTTTCTATACAAAGATACCAAAAAAATGCCCGAAATGCAAGATAAATGATGTTAACGGTGGTCAGTCGGCGGTATCGCCGTGGGTGTCGGCGAGGATGCGCAGGGCGGTGGCGGAGTCGGCGGCGATGGCGTCGGATAGTTCGGCAAAGGAGTCGAAGCGGCGTTCATCGCGGATGCGGCTCACGAAGGCCACGATGGCCTCGCTACCATAACGTTCGCCGAGGTCGCGGCCGGGGACGTGGACCTCGACTGTAAGAGGCCGACCGGGGGCCACGGTGGGATTGCTGCCGACGTTGACAACGGCAGGCAGCGGGTTGCCGCCGTCGATGGCGACGCGAGCGGCATAGACGCCGGGAGCGGGCAGCAGGGTGGATTTGCCAACGGCAATGTTCAGCGTGGGAAAGCCCAGGCGATGGCCGTTGCGCAGCCCATGGACCACGGGGCCGGAAATCTCATAGGGATGGCCGGCGTAGCGGCTGAAGGCATCCATGTCGCCCTCGGTCACGAGGCGGCGCAGCAGGGTGCTGGCCGGGGTGACGCCGGTCTCGGAGTCAACTAACTGCGGGGCGAAAATCACGTCGACACCGGCGCGGCGGCCCGCCTCGACATAGAATTCGGGCGAGGTCGAGCGTTCGCTGCCCAGAGTGTTGTTGAAACCCATCAGGAGGGCGCGGATATCGTAGTCGCGGCGCAGCATGCGCATGAAATCCTCGGCTGTCATCGCCGCCATGCGGGGGGTGAAATGCAGGAAGAGGGTTTCGCCGACGCCACAGCGGCCAATCATCTCCTTGAGCGCGAAGCGTGGCGAGAGGAGCGCCGGGGCGCGGCTGCCGTCGCCCACGGCGGCAAGAGGATGGCGGTCGAAGGTCACAGCCAGGGGGCGCAGGTCGCGGTGGAGCGCCTCGGCGGCGAGGCGTTGCATCAGGTCGCGGTGACCGCGGTGGAAGCCGTCGAAGGTGCCGACGGT
>CAJJOO010000236.1 GCA_905193395.1 uncultured Porphyromonadaceae bacterium | reverse complement strand
GCGGTTCTGCGCGGCCTGCTGCGGACGATTGTCGCGGCGGTGCATCGAACTGTTGTGGCGGCGGTTGCCGTCGCGCTGTCCCTGACGGTTGAAGGCGTGGCGCGGTCCGGGATTGTTTACGGCGAGGTTTTCAAGGAAAGCCACGTACTGTTCGGGTGTCAGGATGCCTTTCACCTGGTTCAGGTAGTTGCGGCGTGCCTCGCGACGCGCCTCGCGGGTTTCGGGGCGTTTGATATTGTTGAGTGCCGTGCGCTGTGCCTCGGTCAGTTCAATGCCATCGAACGGCCCTGCCTGGGTTGCGGCACATTGTGTGGGGCATGCTGGAGCGCATACCGTGGTGTCGCAGGGTGCGCCGCAGGTGCGGTTTTGGGGTTTGCGGGCCGAGGCGCCCGCGGGCAGCAGGAGAGCGGCTGCCAGCGCCAGAGTGATTACAGATTTCTTCATGATAGTCGTGATAGTGTGTTTTTTTGGATTAAGCCCTCTCTTTTTCGGAGGGATTCGACTATATGACAATCGCCGCCTGACAAAGTTTAATCCTGCACGGCCGGGTTTATGCAACCTTAACACTTATGTTAAAGCGGATTAACTCAATTTGCAAGATGGTTCAGCCGATTTTGATGCCGGCGAAACCCATGAATGCCATGGCCAGCAATCCGGCCACAATCAGGGCGATAGGTACCCCGCGCATGGCCTTGGGAACGTCGGCGGTTTCCAGTGCGCGCCGGATTGAGGCGAATATCACCAGGGCCATCATGAAGCCCAGCGCGGTGGCCACCGAATAGGTCAGCGCCTCGCCGAACGCCATGTCTCGCCGCGTCACGGTGATGGCCACGCCCAGCACGGCGCAGTTAGTCGTAATCAGCGGCAGGTAGACGCCTAGCGCAGCATAGAGCGAGGGCGATATTTTCCGCATCACCAGTTCCAGCATCTGCACAATCACGGCAATCACCAGGATGAAAAGGATTGTCTGGACATACATCAGTCCCAGCGGCACCAGCACGGCATATTGCAGCAGCCAGGTCACCGCCGTGGCTATGGCTATCACGAAGGTTACGGCCAGGCCCATGCCCATAGCCGAGTCAATCCGTTTCGACACGCCGATAAACGGACAGATTCCCAGGAACTGGGCGAAAACGATATTGTTTACGAATATCGCAGTGATTATTATGCCGATGAATTCAATCATTTTTTCGATGTTTTACGGGTTGTGGCTTGTCTGAACAGGGCCATCAGGAAGCCCAGCACGATAAAGGCTCCGGGCGCCAGCACGAACAGCAGCGACCCGTACTGTTCGGGATATATTTCGGCGTCGAACACGCGCCCGCTGCCGGTCAGTTCGCGGACTGCGCCAATCAGCGTCAGGGCGATTGCGAATCCCGCGCCCGTCCCCAGACCGTCGCAGGCGGCCGCCACGACGCCATTGCGCGAGGCAAAGGATTCGGCGCGTCCCAGAAGAATGCAGTTCACCACGATAAGCGGGATGAAGATGCCCAGGGCTGCGTTCAGGGCCGGCAACCAGGCCTCCATAGCCATCTGCAGGGCGGTGACGAAAGTCGATATGATGAGAATGAAGGCCGGAATCCTGATCTTTTCGGGCACGAATCCGCGCAGCAGCGACACCGCCGTGTTGCTGCACACCAGCACCGCCATTGTGGCCAGGCCCATCGACAGGCCCGTTATGGCCGACGAGGTGGTGCCCAGGGTGGGACACATGCCCAGTATCAGCACGAAGGTGGGATTCTGGGCTATCAGGCCGTTGCGTATGATTTTCAGATATTTCATTGTCGCTTGCGATAGGTTTCAAAAGCCCTGCGCGCCGTGTTCAGGGCGTCGGTGAAGGCCCGCGAGGTGATGGTGGCGCCGCTTATGGCATCGATGTCGCCGCCGTCCTTTGTCACGGCCAGGATTCCGCGGCTGCCCAGAACGCTCCGGTGACCCGAGGGGTCGCGGAACCATTCCCCGGCTTTCGATCCCAGCCCCGGCGTTTCCGTGGATTCAAGTATCTCGTAGCCGGTCAGGGTGCCGGCGGTGTCGAAACCGGCCATTACGGTCAGCGGACCGCCGAAGCCGTCGGGCGACGTTGCTGTGACGGCATATCCGGCATCGCTGCCGTTCCGGGTGGCGCGGTAGACGGTGCAGCCGGCCGCTGTATCGGCCGTTCCGAGGGGATTGTTGTCAAAGGGCGGCAGTACGCGTGCGATTGCCTCGCTGCGGGCTGCGGTGCGTGCCAGGGCGCGGGCATCGGCCGTGGCATCGTTCATCAGCCCAAGAATCAGCCCGGCCCCCGAGGCTATAGCCCCGAGCGACAGCATCATGTTGCGCAGAGTCGATTTCATCGGGCACTCCTTTCTCCGAACCGTCGCGGCCGGGTGCCGAGATTAATAAGAGGGGTGAGGCCGTTGCCCAGCAGGATGGCGAACGACACACCCTCGGGGTACGCTCCCCACAGCCTTATTATCATTGTTACGGCCCCGATAAGGATGCCGTAGACCAGCATGCCGCGGTATGTGACGGGGGAGGTGACATAGTCCGTGGCCATGAACACGGAGCCGAGCAGCAGTCCGCCGGACAGCAGGTTTTCGGCCACCGGGGCGCCTGCGGCCACGCACATCAGGGCCGCTGTGGCGATTATCGCTACCGGAATGTGCCAGGAGATGACGCGCACCGCCAGCAGATATATGAATCCGATGAGGATGGCTGCCGCGCCGGTCTCGCCGGCCGAACCTCCCATGTGGCCCGTTACCAGGTCGGCCGTTGCCGGAAGAACATTGCCACCTTCTTTAAGTATAGACAGCACGGTTGGTCCTGTGCTGCCGTCGGCCGTGAATCCGTCGCCCGGTAACGGCCAGGTGGTCATCAGCACAGGGAAAGAAATCAGCAGGAACACGCGCCCGGCCAGCGCGGGATTGAATATGTTGCAGCCCAGGCCGCCGAAGGTCATCTTGCCCACGCCGATGGCGAATACGGCGCCGAGCGCCACGGTCCACCAAGGCAGTCCGGCGGGCAGGTTCAGGCCTAAAAGCAGTCCCGTGACCACGGCCGAGAGGTCGCCGAGCGTAGGCTTGCGTTTCAGCAGGAAGCGGTCTATGGCCCATTCCGCGGCGACACAGACTGCAATCGATACTGCCAGCACTCCGGCGGCGTCGAGTCCGAAAAAGTATAGAGCCGTGACCGTGGCGGGCAGCAGCGCCACGATGACGTGGAGCATTGTCGTTGTCACGGTGCGACCGGTGCGTATATGTGGCGAGGGGCTGAATGTCAGTGTTTCCATATCGCTGTGTTATTTGTTTTTGCCTTTCAGGGCGCGCAGGCGGTTTTTCGCCACCCTTATATAGTCGACAATCGGGCGCCCCGACGGGCAGATGTAACTGCACGAACCGCACTCGATGCAGTCGACGGCGGCATGGTCGGCGGCGTCCTCCCAGCGGCCCAGGCGGCCG
>CAJJOO010000235.1 GCA_905193395.1 uncultured Porphyromonadaceae bacterium | reverse complement strand
TTTTTCCACCTGCGAATCGAGGGGATGCGAATCCACCGGCCCGCAGACCAGGGTGACGCGCGCGCCGCGGCGGGCAGCCTCATTGGCCAGGGCAAAGCCCATCTTGCCCGTGGAGAAATTGCCGATAAACCTCACCGGGTCAATCTTTTCATAAGTCGGTCCGGCGGTTATCAGAACGTGTTTGCCCGCAAGGGGGCCCTTGGCGGCGAAATAGGCACGCAGACGTGCCACGATAGCCTCGGGTTCCTCCATACGGCCCTTGCCCACCAGGTGGCTGGCCAGTTCGCCCTCGGCAGGTTCGATGATTATGTTGCCGTATGAACGTAGGCGTTCGATATTTGCCACGGTTGAGGGATGCGACATCATGTCGAGGTCCATCGCCGGGGCGACGAACACCTGTGCGCGCGCCGAAAGATAGGAGGTCACCAGCATGTTGTCGGCCACGCCGTTGGCCATCTTGGCAATGGTGCATGCCGTTGCGGGGGCAATAACCATTGCGTCGGCCCACAGCCCCAGGTCCACGTGCGAGTGCCACTCGCCGGTGTTGGCGGTGAAAAATTCCGTTATCACGGGCTTGCCGCTGAGCGTGCTCAGGGTCAGCGGCGCTATGAATTCGCGGGCCGAGGGGGTCATAATCACCTGAACCTCGGCGCCGGCCTTCACAAGCAGGCGCACCAGCACGGCGGTCTTGTAGGCTGCGATACCGCCGGTGACGCCCACCACTATATGCTTTCCGGCCAGCGGCTCGGTTGCATTGCTGTTGTTCATTTATTTTTCAGTGACAGTTTTATGCGTGTGAATGCACGTTTTGTGTCGGAAGCGAAATCGCCTTTCTGAATCCAGCCGTAATAGCCGGGATCCTGTTGCAGGACCTCGGCGGCCAGACGTCCGCGGTATTTGCCGAAGTTGATAACCTCGCGGTCCTTGTCGTCGTAGACCAGGCGTCCGGCAAGGTCCACATTACGGTTCTGCGACGAGAATCGTGCCAGCGAGGCGACATCCGAGGGCAGCGAGTCGTAGCGTTCCAGTTGCGACAGGAACACCTCGTATGTAGCCATGGTGTCGGCGGCCGCTCCGTGGGCACCTTCCAGTTGCTTGCCGCAATAGAAGCGGTAGGCCGCCGTCAGGTCGCGCGGTTCCATCTTGTGGAATATCGTCTGCACATCGACAAAATTGGCCCGGTGGAAGTCGAAATCCACGCCGGCGCGGGTAAATTCCTCGTCGAGCAGCGGAATATCGAAGCGGTTGGAGTTGAATCCGGCGATGTCGCAGCCGGAAATCCAGTCGGCCAGCGAGTGTGCTATCTGGCGGAACGTAGGCGCGTCGGCCACATCGGCATCATAAATATGATGGATGGCCGAGGCCTCGGCAGGAATGGGCTTTTCCGGATTTATACGGCGGGTCTTCACCATCGGTTCTTCCTCCTTGCCGGGCATAACCTTTACCACGGAAATCTCCACGATACGGTCGTGCAGGATGTTTATGCCCGTCGTTTCCAGGTCGAAGAACACGATGGGACGGCGCAGATTGAGTTTCATTTCAGGCTGCCTCCGTATCAGAATTTATCCACGTTCATGGGCATCAGCAGCATCACCAGTTCTGTGCCTTCGGGATTCTCCGAGGGGCAGAACACGCCGGCGCGCGAGGGGTCGGACAAGTCGATGTAGACCTCCTCGGTGGGGAGAATCGACATGAATTCCGACAGGAAGGGAGCGCTGAAACCGATCACCATTTCCGGACCGTTGAACGAGCAGGGAACGGTTTCGCGGGCGCAGGTACACATGTTGTTGTCCTCGCTCTTGATATAGAGTTTCTCGGGAGTAATCTTGAATTTTTCCAGACCGTAACCCGGATCCACGAACACGCCCACGCGGCGAACGGCGTTGAGCATGGCCACGCGGTCAACCGACAGGCGGAAGGGCGACGACTGCGGAATCACGCGGTTGTAGTCGGGGAAGCGGCCGTTGAGGAAGTTGCACTTGAAAGTGAATGTCTCGCCGGTCACGACTGCTTTCTTGCGGGTCATGGAGAAATCAAGCACTTCTTCCTTGCCGAAGATGTTGCGCATCACAGTTGCCGGTTTCACGGGAATGATGCAACTGCCGGTAATGCCCGGTTCCGGACGGCGGTCGATATAACGCACCAGTTTGTGGGTATCTGTGGCCACGAAGGCGATATTGTCGGGCTTGATGTCCATGAAGACGCCCTTCATCATGGGGCGGTAGTCATCCTCTCCAACGGCAAAGATGGTATATTCCAGGCCTTTGAGCAGCGATGTCGATAGAATTTTGAACGATTCCGGCTCGCCGTCGTCGGCACCGACGCTGTAATCGGGATATTCCGCACCGTCAACCGCGTTGAGGTTGTACTCGCCGCCGGCATACTTGATTTCGGTCTCGAGTGTGGTGTCGTTGACCGTAACTGTCAGGCCCTGGTCGGGAAGTTCCTTCAGCAGGTCCACAAGACGCCGGGCGGGGATGCAGAACCGCATTTCGCCCTGGGGTTCTGTCACGGTGACCTGCGCCGTCAGCGAGTTGTCCAGATCTGCACCTGTGATGGTCAGTTTGTCGCCTTTGAGTTCGAGCAGGAAGTTGTCCAGGATGTTGATGGCGTTCTTGGGGTTGATGACCTTGCTCACGGCTGCCACGGCCGAATAAAAGGTCTTGCACGGAATATTGAAGCGCATGTGTGTATGTGTTTAATTGTTGTTTCGATTATTAATGTACAAAGTTACGCAAGATTTCTGAATTTCTGCCCCGCCGCCGTTCCTTTTTTCTTAAATAATGTATAATTTTGCAGTACCAAACATTTAAACCCGCTCTTATACGATAACCATGAAGCATTTCATCCTCGCGCTGGCTACGCTCTCGACAGTCTGCCTCTCGCTCTCTGCCTGCTCCGACTCCGAGCCGGCCCCCATACACGCGGTGAAACTTGCGCCCATCGGATCCCTAATGGGAGTAGACCATAAGGACATAAGAATCAACCTGGTCAACTATCTGGGAAACTCCGAGAACATTCATCCCAAAGTGCTGTACTTCGACCGCGGATGGAACGGACACAAATGGTGGATGGCCTATACGCCCTACCCTCATGGAAGCATCGCCGACGAGAATCCCTGCATAGCCGTATCAGACGACGGCATCAACTGGGCCGCACCCGAAGGCCTGGAAAACCCGCTCGCCACGGCTCCCCGCGGCGGATATCAGTCGGATACCCATTTGGTCTACGAACCCGTCCACGACGTGCTGGAATGTTGGTACCGAACCTACAACATCAAGGAGAACTCCTCAATACTCTATCGCCGCACATCGACCGACGGTGTGCACTGGACCGCACCCGAGAACGTCAGCAAGGCCGTAAATTCGGTGCATAAAGATTGCCTCTCGCCCGCCGTCTCGGTTGTCGACGGCCACTATCTGATGGCCTATATGTACTGGGGAGGATTTTTCACCGTCAGAGCCCAAAGTCCCGTTCCGGCAGTCGACTGGGGCACGCCGCGCGAAATAAAAATACCCTACCCGAAGGCCGGCATGAGCATCTGGCACCAG
>CAJJOO010000234.1 GCA_905193395.1 uncultured Porphyromonadaceae bacterium | reverse complement strand
GAAGATGCCTTCGTCGAAAAGGTCGCGGGTGATGGAGTATGTCTTGTAGTCGTCGCGGATGAAGAGGGGGATAATCGGGGTGGATGTGTTGCCGATTTCGGCGCCCATCTTGCGGAAGCCGTCGAGGGCATAGCGGGTGATTTCCCAGAGGTGTTCCTGACGCTCGGGTTCGGCAATCATGATGTCGATGGCCTTGAGTGCGGCGGCAGTGGAGGCGGGGGTGATGCTGGCCGTGAAGATGTAGGAACGGGAGTGGTGGCGCAGGAAGTTGGTGATTTCCTTGTCGGTGGCGATGAAGCCGCCCAGCGAGGCAAACGACTTGGAGAATGTGCCCATGATGAGGTCGACGTCGTCGGTGAGGCCGAAGTGGTTAACGGTGCCGCGGCCGCCTTCGCCGAAGACTCCGATGCCGTGGGCTTCGTCTACCATAACTGCGGCGTTATACTGCTTTGCGAGGCGGACGATTTCCGGGATGTTGGCTACGTCGCCTTCCATCGAGAAGACGCCGTCGGTGACGATGAGTTTCACCTTGTCGGGCTTGCAGCGCTGGAGTTGGGCTTCGAGCGAGGCCATGTCGTTGTGCTTGTATTTGAACTGCTGGGAGAAGGACAGACGACGGCCCTCGATGATGGAGGCGTGGTCCTGTTCGTCCCAGAGGATATAGTCTTCGCGGCCTGTGAGGCAGGATACGACTCCGAGGTTCACACCGAAGCCGGTGGAATAGATCATCACATCCTCCTTGCCGATATATTCGGCGATGCGCTGTTCGAGTTTCTTGTGGAGGTCGAGTGTTCCGTTGAGGAAGGGCGAGCCGGCGCAGCCGGTGCCGTATTTGCGAGTAGCCTCGATGGCCGCTTCCTTGATACGGGGGTCGCTGACAAGACCGGAATAGCAGTTTGAACCGAACATCAGCACACGTTTCCCGTTGATAGTCACTTCGGGCTCCTGTTCCGACGAGATGGCGCGGAAATAGGGGTAGACCCCGGCGGCCTTGGCTTCCTGGGGGGCTGTGTATTTTGCAAGTTTTGCCTGTAACAGTTTCATAACTATGTGATTATAGACTGTTTATTTTGTTGAGTGTCTGGAACTGACCCGAAAGTCAGGCTGCAAAGTTACAGAAAAATCTTTGTAAATCTTGCTATTGAAACATTTTTTTGCATTTTCGCTGACAAATTTCCGCGTTCGGGAGGAATACGGTGGCCGGTGTCAGAACGAATACCTAAGTCCGAGCGCCGGGATGAAGGCATGCACCTTGTAATCGGCGGTGAAACTGCCGGTGGGCTCGAAACCGAGCATGCCGGGGAGTTCGGGATTGACGTTCTGGGCCATCTTGTAGGCAAAGTTGTCGTAGTGGCCGGTGGCGTTGTCGGTACCGAGACCCTGGGCGTAAGTGAAGGCGAAGTCGATGTTGAAGCCTTCCACGGGGCTGAACGACAGGCCGACGGAGGGCAGGATTCGTGTCATGCCGGGTGTTTCGGGGTTGTAGTTGTTGATGTCGCAGGGATTGGTGTCGACAATGAGACCGCAGCGCAGCGACAGGCGGCGGGTCGTGGCCCATTCGGCGCCGAGATGGTAGGTCATGGCGTTGTGGTAGTTCTTTCGGAGGTGCTGGTCGAAGGCTTCGAGACCGGCGAACTCGATGTTGAGCCATTTGTATGTGCGCCAGCCGTTCAACTGTGCGTCGAAGGCGATGGTGACATTGTCGGAGGGACGGTAAGCGGCGCCGAAGGTGAGGACATAAGGGCAGGGCAGCGAGGCGCGGAAGTTGGTGCTGTTGAGGTTGTCGAGCACGGGGCTGAGCATGGACTCGGCGGCGCCGTTGTATCGCACGGCGGCATGGCCCTTCTTGACGGTCATGGTCATTTTCGAGCGGAAGGAGACGCCGGCAGTCCAATGCTTGTCGATGTCCCACATGGCGCCGAGGTTCACACCCATGGCGATTGCCGAGTTGCCGCTGAGGTTGACGGAAGCCGGCGTGATTGAGGGAGCGTACATGGCCTGGGGCGGCATGCCCATGGCGCCCATCAGTCGGTTCATGGATTCACCTTCCACAAGACCTTTGTCGAGGTCTACGTTGCCCCAGGTGATCATGGCTCCGGCGCCGACGGAAAGGTTGGGCAGAATCTTGAACGAGAGAGTGGGCTGGACGGTGAATACCTTGATGGTCACTTTCTGGTTGAGCACGGCGCCGGGCCAGTGGTCGCCCCAGTTGATGCCCGAACCGTAGGGGGTGTAGAAAATGAGGCCGCCGTATAAACGGTCGAAGATGCGGAAAGAAGTAGCGACGTTCATTGGCGTCGATATATCGTTGTCGGTGGTGTATTTGATGCCGTTGTGGACAGCCGAGGCGTGTGGCGAGATGGCGGTGAGCGATGCGGAGATGTCCATTTTTCCGCCCGACATTACGAGCGCGGCGGGGTTGAACAACTGACTTTCGGCGCCCAGACGGAGGGCGACACCTGTACCACCCATGCCCTCCTGACGGGCACTGATGGTGTTGACCTGGTAGCCCTCGGCCGACGCGCCAGTCGCGGCGCCCAACGCCATGAGGGCGATTAGTGTTTTCTTCATTAAATTGTTTTAAGTAATTTCCGGGCAGTGATTTCCGTCCGGATTCGGCTGCAAAGTTACGAAATAAATCCGAAAGCGGCAACCGGCCGGTTCTTCAGGGTGTCCTGCGGGCGCTTTCCTAAGGCCGGCCATTTGCCGTGGCGGCGTCGGCTGCGGAATCGCGCGCATACGTAGATTTATTGAATTTTTTAATAAAAAAGGGGAGCGCAAAGGCCTCGGATTCGGGAAAAAGTGTTAACTTTGCAGTTGGATTTTTGCCCTGTGACACATTTGTACGTCGTTACAGGCTAATTTACAATGTATTAAACGATGATAAACATTACTTTTCCCGATAACAGCGTGAAGCAGTATGAGGCCGGCGTGACGCCGCTTGATATTGCCCGCAGCATATCGCCTCGCCTTGCCGAGGATGTCCTTGCCGCATCTGTGAACGGCCAGGAATGGGATCTCACACGCCCCATCGAGGGCGATGCCTCGCTGCAACTTTTCAAATGGGACGACCCCGAGGGCAAGCATGCTTTCTGGCACTCGTCGGCGCACCTGCTGGCCGAGGCGCTTCAGGAACTGTACCCCGGCGTGAAATTCGGTATCGGTCCGGCCATTGAAAACGGCTTCTATTATGACATCGACCCGGGCGAACATCAGTTGACAGCCGAAGATTTTCCGCGTATCGAGGAAAAAATGCTGGAACTGGCACGCCGCAAGGAACCCATTGTCCGCGCCGACATCTCCAAGGCCGACGCGCTTAAAATGTTCGGCGACCGCGGCGAGGAATACAAGTGCGAACTGATATCCGAACTCGAGGACGGACATATCACCACCTATACACAGGGCGCGTTCACCGACCTGTGCCGCGGTCCGCATATCCCCACCACGGCCCCCATCAAGGCCGTGAAGATAACCTCGCTGGCCGGCGCATACTGGCGCGGCGACGAGAAATGCAACCAACTGGTGCGCGTCTACGGCATCACCTTTCCGAAAA
>CAJJOO010000233.1 GCA_905193395.1 uncultured Porphyromonadaceae bacterium | reverse complement strand
GTGAAGAGGATGATTCCCATGCCGCCGAGCCACTGCATAAGGGCTTCCCACATCAGGATTCCATGGGCGAGTTTCACGGTCGAGAGGTCGACTGTCGTGGCGCCTGTTGTGGTAAAGGCCGACATGGATTCGAAGAAGGCCGAACTGACGCTGAGATGCGGCGATCCGAAAATGAAGGGCAACATTCCCATTATCGAGAATACAATCCAGACCGAACCGGTCAGCAGATAACTGTCGCGCTTGCTGATCTGCTTTCGTTCCGGACGGATTCTGGAAAGGCAGAAACCAATCACCGCGGTCAGAACCATCGTGGCGGCGAACCATATCCAGTCGCTTTCGCCGTAGACAAGGCAGGTGATGAGCGGAATGGCAATGAAACATGCTTCGAGAAGCATCAGCGAGCCGATAATCCTGCCAAGCATTGGAATGTTAAGACGCCGCCTCATGAGACCTTGATTAATTGAACAGTTTCTCTATCTTATGCAACGAGCCGGCAAGACAGAAGACCAGCACTTTGTCGCCTGGCTGTATTTGAGTGGCACCGGAAACCAGCATGCCCTCGTTGCCACGTATCAGCGCAGCCAGGGTCATGTCGCGGTCCAGATGCAGGTCCTTGACGGCCGAACGGGTGATTTTCGCTCCCGGTCTCACTTCAAGTTCGGCAACTTCTGCGTCGGTCAGAGCCAGACACTTCGAGGTGGAACTGTCAGCGTCGAGCAGCAACTGGAAAATGCTGCTGGTGGCAAGTAGTTTCTTATTGATAACAGTGCCGATTCCCAGCCCCTCGGCCTGCCGTATGAACTGGAAATCCTCCACTTCGGCCACGCTTTTTGAAATTCCGAGTTCTTTGGCGGTCAGGCAGGTGAGAATATTGGATTCGCTGCTCGGGGAAAGGGCTATGAAGGCATCGCAATCGTCGATTCCGGCTTCGTATAGTATTTCCGGGTCGCGGGCATCGCCGTGGATTACGGATGCCTGCGGGCATTTCAGCGGCAATGCGGCACAGACGTCGCGGTTATTGTCGATTATGGTGAATTTAAAGCGCTCGCCTGCCATATTGACCAGGCGGATGGCTATCTTGCTGCCGCCCATAATCAGGACTTTGCGGATTTTGCGCTTCACCTTGCCGCAAAGTTCGATGATATTGTCAATATGGTCGCGTGTGGTGGTGATATAGAGCACGTCGCCCGACATCACGGTGTCGTTGCCACGCGGGATGATGGTCTCGTGATTGCGGCGGATTGCCGAAACGTGCATGTGGGTGTTCATGCGGCTGAGGTTCTTCAACTGAACTCCGGCGAGGGGGGCGTTGTCGCGGATTCTGACGCCGACAAGGATGATCCGTCCGTCGTGAAGTTCGAACCAGTTGCGCACCCAGGAATGATCGAGGGCGGTGATAATTTCCATCGCGGCAAGGTATTCCGGGTAAATCAGCCTGTCTACGCCCATGTTGTTCATTGCGCGTGTATTGGCTTTGTCCATGAATCCGTAGTGCGAGATGCGGGCCACGGTACATTGTGCGCCGAGGCTTTTCGCTATCGAACATGAAACCAGATTCGTGGATTCATAAGGCGTCACGGCGATATATAGGTCGCAGCCGTTGACACCGGCCTCGCGCAGACTGTTGACCGAAGTCGGGCTGCCGCAGAGGGTCATAAGATTGTAGGCGGTATCAAGCGGCACGAGTTTGTCGCGGTCGGCGTCGACAACCAGAATGTCCTGGTTCTCGAACGAAAGCAGTTTGGCCAGATGGGTGCCGACTTCGCCCGCACCGGAAATAATGATTTTCATTTCACCGTATTGACAATCGTGTTGTATATTGAATCGGCATCGAGTCCGCAGAGTTGTTTCAGTTGCGCAGGCGTTCCCTGTGTTATGAACTTGTCAGGGATTCCGAGGGTTACGATTTTAGGAGCGTTGCCGGTGGAGGCAAGTTCTTCGGCCACGGTCGAACCGAGACCGCCGCGAACGGTTCCGTCCTCGACGGTAATTATGGGGCAGCCCTTGGCGGCGACTTCGTCAATGATTGACTTGTCGACGGGTTTCAGGAATATCATGTCGTACCAGGCCACGGAAATTCCTTCGGCGCGGGCGCGTTCCACGGCATGCGATACTTCGTCGGCAATTGTACCGATACTGAGAACCACGACCGAATCGCCATCGAACACACGACGTCCCCGTCCCACTTCTATTTCCGAGAACGAGGTGTCGGGCGCGACCACCTTGCCGCCGCCGCGGGGATAGCGGATTGCCCACGGTCCGTGCTTGCCGAGCGTAGCCGTATAAAGCAAGCGGCACAGCATCGACGGCCCCGACGGAGCGCTGACAATCATTCCGGGAACGGAATTCATATATGCGAGGTCCAGAGCGCCGTGATGCGTCATGCCGTCCTCGCCTACAAGGCCGGCGCGGTCGATACAGAATGTTACGGGCAGCCGCTGTGTGGCGACATCATTGACAATCTGGTCGAAGGCACGTTGCAGGAAACTGGAATATATCGCCACGACGGGCAGCATGCCGTCGCGAGCCAGACCGCCGGCAAAGGTAACGGCATGTTCTTCGGAAATGCCCACGTCGAAGACCCTGTCGGGGAATTCGGCCTGCATTGTCGAGGTTGAGGTTCCGGACAACATTCCGGCGGTTATTCCGACAATTTTTTTGTTATCGCGGGCCAGCCGCAACAGGGCGTCGCCGAAGACGTCCTGATATTTCGGAGGTTTCGGCGTCTGCGGATTGCGGTCGCAGGCGCGGATTCCGGTCTCGGGGTCGAATTTGCCTGGTGCGTGCCATTTCGCCGGGTCTTTCTCGGCCGCTTCGTACCCTTTTCCCTTGACCGTCCGCAGATGCAGCAGACGAGGTCCCTGCATGTCACGGATGTCGCGGAGCACGCGTACGATTTTAATCACGTCGTGCCCGTCGAAAGGACCGAAATAGCGTATGTTAAGCCCCTCGAAAATATTCTGCTCGCGTACTATCAGCGATTTCAGACTGTTCGAGAAGCGCAGGATTGCCCCGCGGCGACGTTCGCTGACCAGGTGCATCCGTTTCAGCAGACGGTATATACGGTAGCGCCAGCGGTTGTATGCCGCCGAGGTGGTGATATGTGCGAGATATGAATTCAGCGAACCGACGTTGCGGTCGATGGACATATCATTGTCGTTGAGCACAATCAGTAGATTGTTAGGCGTGTTGGCGGCGTTGTTGAGGCCTTCGAAGGCCAGGCCGCCGCTTACGGAGGCGTCGCCTATAATCGCTACGACGTTTCGATGTGTCTCGCCTTTGAGCCGTGAGGCAACGGCCATGCCCAGAGCAGCCGAGATTGAGTTGGAGGCGTGTCCGGCGGCAAAAGTGTCATACTCGCTTTCGTCGGGATTCGGGAAACCGCTCAGTCCGCCGAGTGTGCGGTTTGTGGCAAAGCGGTCGCGGCGTCCGGTGAGGATTTTATGGCCGTAGGCCTGATGTCCGACGTCCCAGACAAGGCGATCGGCCGGTGTATCGAAAACATAGTGGAGAGCGACAGTGATTTCAACGGCACCCATGCTTGAGGCAAAGTGACC
>CAJJOO010000232.1 GCA_905193395.1 uncultured Porphyromonadaceae bacterium | reverse complement strand
GGGAGGCTATCTGGACAAGAATGGCTACCCGTTCTGCCGCGGACGGCTGTTCTCTGTGGTGGAGAAGGACGAGGGGCAGTACGACACGGTGGCGGACGTGGCGTGGGCCAGCGGCGCGGCCCTGCTCGTGCGCACGGCTCTCTACGAGAGTGTCGGCGGACTGGACGAGAGGTTTTTCGCGCACATGGAGGAGATAGACCTGTGCTGGCGCATACTGCTGTCCGGCGCACGAATCATGGCCGTGCCCTCGGCAACAGTCTACCACCTGGGCGGAGGCTCGCTGCCGGCCGACAATCCCCGCAAGACCTACCTCAACTTCCGCAACAACCTGCTGATGCTGCACAAGAACCTGCCCGACGGCGACCGCGGACGCAAACTACTGTGGCGCAGACTGCTCGACACGGTTGCATGGGCCAAATTCGTCGCCACAGGCTCGTGGGGAAACGCCGCGGCAATCCTTAGGGCTCACCGCGATTTCCGGCACATGGCACGGCTTTATACCGAACATCCCGACGTAAATCTGCTGAAAACCCGCCGCGACACACGCGTCAACCTGCTGACGGCACGCTATCTGCGCGGAATCCGGACATTCGACCGCCTCGGGTTGCCGAAATAATTCCGCCGCAAAACGCAAAATAATTCCGGCCCGGGAAAATCTTTTTAACAAATTCAAGCGTTTATACTTAAACGAATTTTCGTAATGAGATTTTCTTTACTGCCATTTGCTATATTCATCACATTCGCAGGCGCAGAGGGACGGCCGCAACAGTCCCCGGCCACGGAGCACCTTATGTCGCAGCCATGCCTCAGAGCGACGGCACGATACGAGGTGCTCCAGCCCAATGCCTCCGAACCCGTCAACTACGACATCGAAATCATCCGCACCACGGCGCCAGAAGACACCCTTGCCGGCTGCCGCTATCTGATTGACTGGACCCTGCACCGCCCCGACGGCAGCAACGTCCACGGTTTCACGGCCTACTACGGCGGCAACATGTTCTCATACTCACCCGGCAAACTGCTTGAATACCATTACGAGTCCGATTCCATTCCCTTTATCTCCACGGGCCGGATAAAAGGCGTTCAGCGCCGTGCCCGTTTCGGAGAACTGCTGCCCGAAGTCATCACGGCAGAAATAGAAGCCGCCGCGACCGACTCCGCCGTGACTACATCCACAATGCGCCGCGGCGAGACCGTGACTACTGAATACGTCACCACAGCGGGCGGCGAGGAAGTGCAACGCCGCACCTTCACCACCGTCGACGGCTTTGCATGGCCGGCCAAGGAAATCGAGACCACCTACAATCCCGGCGGCATCGCCGAGCAGAATGTCCGCGTAGTCTTCACCTCCGCCACAGCCGACGGGGACTGCCCGGAAATTAACGAGGATTTTTTGAAACAACGCTATACAGACATATTCGACCGCTACCGCCGTGACTCGTTCACCCTGGAAAATCTGCGCGGAGAGGCCCTGCCCGGCTGGGCGGCGCCGACACTGTCGCGTGAGCGCTCGGTGCGCCACAGCGGCGATGCCATGGGCCGGCCTGTAATCGTAGCCCTGCTCGACGCCGACAACGACGAGACCGCCGCTGTAATCGAGACCCTGCGGAGCGCGGCCGACATGCTGCCCTTCACCACCGGTCTCATAATGGTTTTCGCCGACAATGACGCCAGAGACATCAGCCCGATTGTAGGTGCGGTGCGCGATGGAGAGGCCGTGCTGCTGAGCGCCCGCTCGCTGCTGCGCGACTGCGGAGCGACCGACCTGCCTGCCTTTCTGTTCGTACGCCCCGACGGCACCGTGGCCGACATTCAAATCGGACGAAACAAAGACCTGCGCAATATTGTTATACAAAAGACGGCAGCGGCACGATAACGCCCTGCCAACACGCAGTTCGACAACATCTTAACACAACAAATACTATAAAAGATATGGAAACAGTTTATTTCAAAGGCACGGAAGTGCACACATACGGCACTCTGCCCGCAGTGGGCACGCAGGCTCCCGATTTCACCCTCACCACAGCAACACTGGACGAACTGACTCTTGCATCGCTGCGCGGCAAACGTGTGGTTCTGAACATTTTCCCGAGTCTCGACACCCCCGTGTGCGCCGCCTCGGTGCGCCGCTTCAACTCCGAGGCCTCATCCGTCAAAAATGTAACAGTGGTATGCGTGTCGATGGACCTCCCCTTCGCCATGAGCCGCTTCTGCACCATCGAGGGACTTGAAAACGTTGTTCCGGCGTCGGCATTCCGTTCGCCCGAGTTCTGCAAGGACTATGGTGTGGAAATGGTCGACGGCCCGCTGAAAGGTCTGCTGGCCCGCGCGGTGCTCGTCATAGACGAGGACGGCAAGGTGGTGTATCGCGAACTGGTGGACGAAATCACTCACGAACCCGACTATGAAGCCGCCCTGGCCGTACTCAAATAACAGGAAAACGCCATAAAAAGACCGGCACACGCATCATTATCGACGCATGTGCCGGTCTTTTATTACCACGTAGGGCGCTTATTTCACAAGAATCTTGCTTGCGCTGTTGCCCTGACGGCGGATATACAGGCCGGGAGCCGTGGGATTCTCCACACGGATGCCGCGCAGGTCGTAGTATTCGACGGTCGCGTCATTGTTGTCGACCGTAACATCCTCGATACCTGCACAGTCGGTATATTCGCTGTATTCGATACGGCCCTCGGTAATCCATGTCTCGACGGGAGCGTCGGGGTCGAGGCTCGTCGTGGTGTAGGACAGGGGATAGCCATGGGTCTGGTCGTAAACCACTTCGCCTTTGGACCATACGGCTACCTCGGTCATGCCGTCCTCAGTGAAGGCGGCATAGTTTTCAACCAGCAGGCCGTAGGCATCGAAACGGTTGAGTTCCTCGGAACCGGCAGTCCAACTTTCCAGCAGACCCTTGCCGGTTTCCTCAATAACGTAGCGGTAGGAACCGTTTTCGTCGAGGACGGTGTAGATGGACTTCTGCACCACGCTCGTGCCTGCTTCCTTATATTTGTATTCCGAAGTGAACGAGCCGATTTCGTCGGGATAGGTATAAGTGATGGTACCGCTGTTTTCTTCGGTTGTGAGGTTGGCTGACAGCGGACGGTTGGCGGCATCGGGCAGACGGTCGAAATCGAAAATCTGGCCGTTGGTGGAGAGCCATTTGATATCGGTCATAGACAGCGTCGTTTTCCATACGGTATTGTTGTTGTCGTCCAGGGTGAGTTCCGAGCGGACAATGGAGGTGGCATTTCCATCGGCGCCGTATTCTATGGTCAGACGCTGAATCGGGTCCATAACGCCCATGTAGGGGACCGAGATTTCAACACCGGTGATGTTGCCGGCGGCATTGCGGGTAATCTTACGCACATAGCAGTTGCCGTATTCCATCCACTCGTTGGTGTAACTGTTCCAGGCATAGTTGTAGTTGCTCACCACGATTTCCGGAGCCACGGGGTCGAATATACGGCGGTAGAGGCTCGAATTCGTAAAAGGCCCGTCGGCGCTTTCGGAGACCTGGGTGGTGCGGGTCGAGAACTGGGTTTCATTGCCTTCATAGCCATA
>CAJJOO010000231.1 GCA_905193395.1 uncultured Porphyromonadaceae bacterium | reverse complement strand
AAAATCGGAGGGGATGACCCGTGCACAACAGTGTGCACCGCGGTACACACTGTCAGAAGGAGAACTGGCACATGGCGCCGACGCGGTGGGCGTCGCGGTGAGCGCCGGAGAAATTCTTGCGACGCCCGAAGTCGACCTCGGCACCGACCTGCATGCGCGGAGTGAGGTTCCAGAATACGTTGAGGGCGGCAAAGACGCCGGCCTTGTATTCGTCGGCGGAGGCGGTGTGGGAGGGGCGGTAGCGCGTGCCGGAGCCTACGAGGGTCATGAACAGGTTGGGGCGGAAGTTATATTGCAGGCCCACCGAGCAGCCCCAGGCGGCCGGGGCGTAGAGGCGGCCGGGCTGCGAGGGGCCGGCCACAAGGTCGTAGCGGCCAATCAGGAGGTCGCCTCCGAGGCCTTCGTAGCCGTGGCCGTAGTTGAAGGTGAAGTAAGTGGTGAGCGGGGCGGCGGGATGTGCCACAGCGCTCAACTGGACGCCCCAGCCGGCGCGGTTGTGATTGGTCTGCGTCAGGAGGTTGCGGTAGCCGAGGTTGCGCACGATTCCCGAGAGGCGCACGTGCTGGCCGCGGTCCCACTGGTACTGCACGAAGGTGGCGAAGTCCGGCAGCCAGTTGTCGACGGGCGCGGTGGAGTTGCCGTCGGTGTCGATTGCGGGCGAGGGCGTCTCGACCGACAGGGCGAGTACCCAGCGGTCCTTGATTACGGGCATGTAGCGCAGCAGGACGGAGGTAGGGGAAATCTTGTTGTTTGGTCCCTGGGCATCGACTGTCGGCGGGATGGCGGCGGGGTCGGAAAATGTGGAAGCGGCATAGCCTACGGTGAAATCGTTGATTATGGCGTAGGCTTTTTTCAGATGGAAGTCGCGGGCGCCGTAGCCGTTGAAATTCGCCTCGATATAGAGTTGATAGTTACCGAGAGCCTTGTTGCTGCCGATTACGCGGAAGAACAGGCAGGTTCCGGCGGGAGTAGTGTCGAAATGGCGCATTTTGGCCGGATCGGGGTTCATTGGAATCAGGTAAGGCGCAAAGCCCGGAGCGGGGATGGCGCCCCCCCAATCGTAATACCCGCGCATGCGCACTGCGCCGCCAAGGCCCATGGCCAGTGTGGCGTCCTTGCTCAGAAACAGGAAATACGGAGCCACGGGGTCCTGATAGTGGCGGAACTGCTCGTAATAGAAGTCGGATATGACGTTACGCACCGAGTCGAGATATCGGCTCATGTCGGCGTCGGTCGGCCGGCCGTCGATGTGGATGATTTTGGTGTCGGAAAGCAGGCTGTCGGCCTGCATGTCGGTGAGGCTCCGGGCGCCGACAGCGGGTGGGAGCGCACACAGCAACGCCATTGTGAGGATTCTGAACCTATGGGCCATAATGTGACGTTTTTTCAAAATTCGGATTATGATTTAAATTTCAACATCCGCAGGGGGGTATAAGTTCAGCCCCGCGGGGGCGCCATCAACCTTTGCGGCGGCGACGTTGTTGTATCTTTAACCCTTTTTTCTGCTCCTGAATCATGAATCCCGACGCAAAAAGCGGAATGATAGAAAAGTTTGTGTCGTGGCGCCGCCGTCACGTCTCGGACAGCGTCACGCTGATGCTGGCGGCGGCCCTGATAGGCTGTGCGGCGGGGTCAGGCGCTTTTCTGCTGAAATTCCTCATCGGGCATCTGACGGATTTCTTCACCGCACGATTCGGCGCCACGGGGCCGTACTGGCCCCTGCTGGTCCTCCCCGGGGCGGGCATCATTCTGGCGGCTGGCTACCAGCGGTACCTACTCCACGACAACCTGACACACGGCGTAGGACGGCTGGGCGACGACCTGCGGCACCGACGCTACGCGCTGCCCGCCCACCTGATGTATGGTCCGACGATAGCGTCGACCATCACGCTGGGCTTCGGTGGTTCGGCGGGTGCCGAGGGTCCTATCGCCTACACCGGGGCGGCCATGGGCAGTAACCTGGGGCGTTGGCTGGGGTTATCGCCCGGGATGCTGCGTATACTGATTGGCTGCGGTGCCGGAGCGGGAATCGCCGGAATTTTCAAGGCGCCGATAGGAGGCGCGCTGTTCACCCTGGAAGTGATGAAGATGAGCCTCGGCACAGTGTCGGTGCTGGCCCTGGTGGTGGCCGCGGTCTGCGGCTCGCTCACGTGCATGGCATTCACGGATTTCACGCCCGACATCGTCTATTTCCCTGCGCAGCCCTTTGAGGCGCAGTGGATAGGCTGGTTGGTGGCGCTTGGCGTTTTCTGCGGCATATATTCGGTGTATTATTCGGCCGTGCTGGAAAAGATGCAGCGGGTGTTCGCGCGACTCAACTCGCGCTCGCCGTGGCTGATGAACGTTGCCGGTGGCCTCATACTGGGGCTGGCGGTGTTCCTGTTTCCCATACTGTACGGCGAGGGCTATTCCACGGTGACCCGCATCGTGAACGGCGATTTCCACAGCCTGCTGCAAGGCAGCGTGTTCAGCGGCGCGGCGGCAACTCCGGCACTGCTGCTGACGGCTATGTGCGGCGTGCTGCTGCTGAAATGCTGGGCCACGGTGGCATCGAACAGCGCAGGCGGCGTGGCGGGCGACTTCGCCCCGACAATCTTTGCCGGAGCCATTGCCGGCTATGTGTTCGCCACGGCCGCAAACATGTTTATGGGGGCCTCGCTGCCCGTAGGGGTATTCGCCCTGATGGCCACGGCGGGAGTGTTCTCGGGAGCCATACACGCACCCCTAATGGGCATGTTCCTGACGGCCGAATTTGCCGGGGCCTATCATTATTTCCCGGGGCTGGCGCTGGTGGCCGTGACGGCCTACATCACCATGAAAGTCCTGACGCCCCATTCACTGCACATCACGGCGCTGCACGACGATATAGACGCCCTGCTACATATCGGGCGCCACAAGCAGTAAGAATGCGCAATGCCGTGGCGCCGGAGGCGAAGGAACGCGGCCGGTCCCCCTAGGCGCGGAACCGGATGAGACGCTATATTTCGCCGTTGATTTAACCGCGGCCGCGGAGCGGCCGCTATCCTGACGCCGTGGACGATTCCGCGGCCGGGGCTGAGGATGTGTCTGTGGGGGGGGAGCCGGCGGTCGGCCTCAGAGGGCCAGAATCTGCGAGGCGTGGATCTTGGTCTTCACCTCCTTTGGTGTGATAACGTGCAGGATTGTGGCCGTATCGGGGTCGATGATGAAGGTGGTGCGCATGGTACCCATGTATTTGCGGCCGTACATGCTTTTTTCACCCCATACGCCGAAGGTCTCCACCAGCCGATGGTCGGTGTCGGCAATCAGCGGGAAGGGCAGATCGTTCTTAGCCTTGAAGCGAAGGTGCGAGGCGGCGGGGTCGACGCTGACGCCCACCACGGCATATCCGGCCTGCAACAGGTCGGCATATCCGTCACGCAGGCTGCATGCCTGGGCCGTGCAGCCCGAGGTCAGGTCCTTGGGATAGAAATAAAGGGCCAGTTTTTTGCCACGGAAATCGCTCAGTGAGATTTCGCGGCCGTTTTCGTCCGTTCCCAGTACTTCGGGAACCTTATCACCGATATTCAGCATAATTCATCAGTATTTT
>CAJJOO010000230.1 GCA_905193395.1 uncultured Porphyromonadaceae bacterium | reverse complement strand
CATCGCGCGGCCGCGGGCCACGGCGGCGATGGATCGAGGCAGGTAGGTATATGCCTTGCTGTCGTGCGACACCAGGCGCCCGACGGCGGGGATAATGCCACGGGTGTAGAGGTTGTAGAAGGGACGCACGATGCGCGATTCCGGCACGGAAAGTTCCACGACGCAAAGCATGCCTCCGGGACGCAGCATACGCAGCATGGCGCGATAGCCGGCGGCAAGGTCGGCGAAATTCCGCACTCCGAAGGCTACGGTGACGGCGTCGGCTGTACCTTCGGGCAGCGGCGAGGCCAGGCAGTCGCCCGTCTCGAGGCTGACGCGGGAGGCAAGTCCGGCGGCAGCGACCTTGCGGCGCCCGACGTCAATCATTCCCTGCGACAGGTCCAGGCCGGTCACTGTGGCCCCGGGAATCGCCTGTGCCAGGGCGATGGCGAAATCGCCCGTGCCGGTGGCAATGTCGACGATATGGCCCGGCGCGGTGGCGGCAACCATGCCGACGGCCTTGCGGCGCCAGCCGCGGTCGAGGCCCAGCGACATCAGGCGGTTAAGACCGTCGTAGGCCGGGGCAATGTTGTCGAACATCTCCCGTACCTGCTCGGTCTTTCCGCGCGTGTTGTCGTAGGGTGTTATGTCTTCTGCTTTGGCCATGTGAAATGCAAGAAATATGGCTGTGCGGCGGCATGGCGACCGCACGGATGCTGGGGTCGGAGGGTGGACGTCAGCCGCGGAGGGTGGCGAGACAGTCGAGGATGTTTGTCTCGATACGGCGCGTGAGGTTGCCGCCGTCCGGAGCGGGCCGGAACTTGCGGCCGGTGACGTGCTCGTAGAGTTCGATATAGCGTTCCGAGATGCTGCGGCAGATTTCGGGGGTCATTTCAGGCACCTTCTGCCCGGGACGTCCCATGAAACCGTTGTCCATGAGCCACTGGCGCACGAATTCCTTTGACAACTGGCGCTGGGGCTCGCCCTTGGCCAGGCGTTCCTCGTAGCCGTCGGCATAGAAGTAGCGCGATGAGTCGGGGGTGTGGATTTCGTCGATGAGTATCACCTTGTCTGCCAGGCGGCCGAACTCGTATTTGGTGTCGACCAGAATCAGGCCCTTTTCGGCGGCCATTCGGGTGCCGATTTCAAAGAGACGGCGGGTGTAGCGCTCCATGACCTCGTAGTCGGCCTCGGGGACAATTCCGCGGGCAATGATATCCTCGCGCGAGATGTTCTCGTCGTGTCCGGCCTCGGCCTTTGTGGTGGGGGTGATGATGGGTTCGGGGAATTTCTCGTTCTCGCGCATGCCGTCGGGCAGTTTCACACCGCAGATGGTGCGCGCTCCGGCGGCATATTCGCGCCAGGCGCTGCCGGTGAGATAGCCGCGGATAATCATCTCGACACGGAAGCCCTCGCATTTGTGGCCGACGGTCACCATGGGATCGGGGGTGGCGATTTTCCAGTTGGGCACCTCGGCGGCGGTGGCGTCGAGGAAGTAGGCGGCAATCTGGTTCAGCACCTGGCCTTTGTAGGGGATTCCTTCGGGCAGGACGACGTCGAATGCCGAAATACGGTCGGTGGCTACCATCACCAGGGTGTCGCCCTGGATGTCGTAGACGTCACGCACCTTGCCGTGATAGAGGCTCTGCTGGCCGGAAAAATGAAAATCGGTGAATGTGAGGGTTGATTCCATTGCTTTTTCCTATTGGTTTTTATTGGGTTGGTAGGGATTGGGAGTCATTGCTGCGGGTCGTCGGACCGTTCTGCTCCGGCACGGGCTTTCTCGGCCTTGTCGGCGCGCTCGTAGGCTTCGACTATGCGCTGCACCAGGGGGTGGCGCACGATGTCCTTCTTGCCGAATTCCACCTTGCCGATGCCGGGGACGCCGTCCAGCACGCGCAGGGCGTGAATCAGGCCCGACTGGGTGGAACGGGGCAGGTCAATCTGCGTCACGTCGCCGGTTATTATCATCTTGGCGTTGTTGCCCAGACGGGTCAGGAACATCTTGATCTGATGTGTGGTGGTGTTCTGGGCCTCGTCCAGGACGATGATTGCGTCGTTCAGCGTGCGGCCGCGCATGAAGGCCAGCGGGGCTATCTGTATCACCTTCGATTCCATGTATTCCTTCAGTTTGACGGGCGGAATCATGTCCTCGAGGGCGTCGTAGAGGGGCTGGAGGTAGGGGTCGATCTTGTCCTTCATGTCGCCGGGCAGGAAACCGAGTTTCTCGCCGGCCTCGACGGCCGGACGCGAGAGGATAATCTTGCGCGCCTCCTTGTTCTTGAGGGCGCGGACAGCAAGGGCGATGGCCACGTAGGTCTTGCCCGTACCGGCGGGTCCGAGGGCGAAGGTCAGGTCATTGCCCGAGAAGGCCTCGACCATCTTCTGCTGGTTCGGGGTACGGCCCTGGATGGGCTTGCCGTTGATGCCGTAGATTATTACGTTGTCTTTTTTGAGTTCCTTGGGGGCCTCGCCTTTCACGATATCCAGAATGACGTCTTCGGGCAGGGAATTATAGCGCGAGGTGTAGTCCTCGAGTTCCTTGATTTTACGCTCGAACTCGGCGGTCTCGCCTTCCTCGCCGATTACCTTGATGACGCTGCCGCGGGCCGCGATGCGCAGTTTCGGAAACAGGTTGCGAATCAGGTGCATGTTGGCGTTGTTCACCCCGTAGAAGTTTATGGGGTCGGCGTTGTCTATGATGATAATGCGTTCAATCATTCGGGAGATAAAAATAGTTGATGTTTCTTAAAAGAAGAACAAAGGGCGCGGGCGCGCGGTTCACATTGCGGTGAGGCCGCCGTCGACGGGATAAAGACCACCGGTGCAGAACGAGGCGTCGGGCGAGGCAAGGAAATAGACCATGGCGGCCACTTCGTCGGCGGTGCCCATGACTCCGCGCAGGAACAGGGCGTCCTCGGCCTTGCGGGCGGCGGCGGTTGTGAGGCAGCGCTGGGCCAGAGGGGTGTCGATTGTCGAGGGGCAGACTGCGTTGACACGGATACCCAGGTGGGCCAGGTCGATGGCCGCGCTGCGCGTCAGTTGCCCCAGGGCACCCTTGGTGAGGCCGTAGCCGAAATTGCCGCCCTTGCCGATGAAACACTGGTCGGAGGCGTTGACCACGATGGCCGAGCCTCCGGCGGCGTTGGCCAGGAAGGGGATGGAGGCCTGGATGGTGTTGACGGTGCCCACGATGTTGGTCTGAATCAGTTCGTCGAGGGCATCGGGAGTGATGTCGATTACAGTGTTCTTGCGGTGGATTCCGGCGTTGGCAAATACGGCGTCGATGCCTCCGGCGTCGTCGGCCGCCAGTTCAAGGGCCGCATCGAGGTCGGCGCGATTGCGCGTCGAACCCTCGAAGAAACACACCGGCTCGGCCGAATCGACCTCGGCGAGGAGCGCCTTGGCCTCGGCCGGATGAATATCCATGAAAGTCACCCGCCAGCCCTCGGCCGCAAAGCGCCTTACTGCTGCCGCTCCGATGCCCGAAGCACCGCCGGTGATGAAAACTGTATGTGCCATACCCGAAATTTTTCACAAAGTTACAAAAAAAAGCCAAACCCAGGGGCGCCCCCGCATATTTTTCCACCGGGC
>CAJJOO010000229.1 GCA_905193395.1 uncultured Porphyromonadaceae bacterium | reverse complement strand
GGTGCCGTTGGCATCGCCGACCTTAATCCAGTCGCCGACGTGGAGGGAGTCGTTTTCGGCCAGTTGAACTCCGGCTACGACGCCGAGGATGCTGTCCTTGAAAATCAGCATGAGTACGGCGGCAAAGGCGCCCAGACCGGTGAGCAGGGCGGCTGGCGAACGGTCGATGATGATGGCCACGATCAGGATGGCGGCGACAATCCACACGATTCCGCGGACCAGGTCGACGAGGCCTTTCAGCGGCAGTTCGCGTTTGTTCTCGCGGGCGTTGACGTTCTGCCAGATGGCGTAGACCAGAGCCGACAGGGCGATGGCCGTCACGAATACGACGTATATGAGCGTGATTTTCGTCAGGGCCGAGGCGAGGGCATTATGCCCCGAAATGGTAAACTCAATGAGAATCAGGAACACTAGTGCGGGAATCACGCGGCACAGTTTGTGGAAGAAGCGCTGTCCGGTGAGGGCCTGGGAGATGCCTGTGGACCAATGGGCTGCAATCCAGCGCACGAGGCGGAAAATGAGCCACTGTGCCACCCATCCCACGACGAGCGAAACGCCCAGTACAACGGCGGCGTAGAGGAAAGTGACGAGGGTGCTGTCGCCGGCCAGACCGAAGAAGCCGAGGATGGCGTCGACGGCCTTCATGATGAGTCGGGCGGCCTCGTAGGAGGCACCCGTGCGTTCACCGATGAAACGGTGGATATCGTCGGCCGCCGGCATGGTGGCGGCAAGGGGCAGGAAGAAGTGTGGCATCGGGTTCATGATGAATGTAATATAAGAAATACAACCGCCGGGCGGCAATTGTTCGCCGCGAGGTGACGGCGTGCGGCGAATTTGCGAGATAATAGAAAAATTAGTACCTTTGCACCGCGCGTGGAGACGCCATTCCGGAGCCTTTCCGCCGCTGTGCCGCAGCCGCGTGTCTGCGCCCGCAATACACATAGAAAATATCCAGCGTTTATGAACATATCATATAAATGGCTCAAGGACTATCTTGACTTTGACCTCGCTCCCGAGCGTTTGGCCGACGCTCTGACATCCATCGGTCTGGAAACCGGTTCGGTGGAGAAAGTAGAATCAATCCGTGGAGGACTGCGCGGCATAGTTGTCGGCAAGGTCCTGACCTGTGTGGAACACCCCAACAGCGACCATCTTCATATCACCACCGTGGACCTGGGCGACGGCGTCCCCACACAGATTGTGTGCGGCGCCCCGAACGTGGCTGCGGGCCAGACCGTTGTGGTTGCCACCGTGGGCACGACGCTTTATGACGGCGACAAAGAGTTCAAGATTTCCAAATCGAAAATCCGCGGCGTCGAATCGTTCGGCATGATTTGCGCCGAGGACGAAATAGGCGTCGGCACCTCGCACGACGGCATCATGACCCTGCCCGACGAGGTTGCGGCCGGCACTCCCGCCTCAGAATATTTCAACCTCACGGACGACTACATCCTGGAGGTGGACCTGACGCCGAACCGCATCGACGCGGCCTCGCACTACGGCGTGGCGCGCGACCTGGCCGCGTGGCTGACTGTCCGTATGGAACCCGGCACGGCTCCTGTGCTGCACCGCCCGTCGGTCGACGCTTTCGCATCCGATCAGCCCGAAGGCAAGGCCGTGGGTGTCGAATTGCAGTCGCCAGAAGCCTGCACCCGCTATTGCGGACTGACAATCGAGGGCGTGAAGGTTGCCGAAAGTCCCGACTGGCTGAAAGAGCGCCTGAGCGCCATCGGGCTGCACCCCATCAACAATGTCGTTGACATCACCAACTATATCCTGCATGCCTTCGGCCAGCCGTTGCACGCCTTCGACCGCGCGCATATCCACGGCGACAAGGTGATTGTAAAGCGTATCCCACCGCGCAAGTTCGTGACCCTGGACGGCGTTGAGCGCCAGATTCACCCCGACGACCTGATGATATGCAGCGCCGACGAACCCATGTGCATCGCCGGAGTGTTCGGGGGCCTGGATTCGGGCATCACCGAATCGACAACCTCGGTATTCCTGGAAAGCGCCTGCTTCCATCCCACATTCGTGCGCCGCACGGCACGCCGCCACGGCCTGTCGACAGATGCCTCGTTCCGCTTCGAGCGCGGCGTCGACCCCAACGGCTGCATGTATATATTGAAACTTGCCGCGCTGATGGTCAAGGAACTGGCCGGCGGCCAAATCGTTGGCGAACCCACCGACATCTATCCCAATCCCGTGGTCCCGTATCCCGTGACGCTGAGTTACGGCGCCATCACGCGCCTGCTGGGCAGCGAGATTCCCGCCGAGACGGTCGACGCCATCCTCTCGTCGCTTGAAATCGCTGTCGAGAGCCGCACGGACGCCGACGGCGGCACGATGGAACTGCGTGTGCCCACCTACCGCGTCGACGTGCAGCGCCCCTGCGACGTAATCGAGGACATCCTGCGCATCTACGGCTACAACAACATCCCGCTGCCGCAGTCGCTCCACGCCTCGCTGTCGTTCAAGACGGCGACGGACGCCGACGTTGAACTGCGCCGCATGGTGTCCAACTGCCTGACCGGGGCCGGTTGGCACGAAATCCTCAACAACTCGCTGACGGCCAAGGCCTACTATGAAGGCAGCGAAGCCTTCCCGGCCGACGGCTGTATCGAACTGATGAATCCCCTGAGCCAGGACCTCAACGTGCTGCGCCGCACACTGCTTTTCGGCGGACTCGAGTCGCTGGCCCACAATATCAACCGTCGTTCGGCCGACCTGGCCATGTACGAGTTCGGCAACGTCTACTCGCGCCGCCCCGACCAGCAGCCCGACGACTCCCAGCCCCTGCGCCCGTATAGCGAGCATGCCCGCCTGGGCATGTGGCTCACGGGCCTGCGCCGGCGCGCTTCGTGGAACAGCACGGCCGAGGAATCCTCGTTCTTCGACCTGAAAGCCGCCGTGGACCTGGTTCTGAAACGCCTGGGAATCTCCGAGGCTGAAATCATCGCCCGCCAGGCCGCCGCAACCGACCTGCTGTCGTCCGCCATGACAATCGAGACCCGCAACGGCCGTCTGCTGGCCACGCTGGGACTCGTGTCCCGTCCTGTTCTGGACAAGGCCGGAATCAAGCAGCCCGTATATTTTGCCGAACTCGACTGGGACGCACTGTCGGCCCTCTCGGCCCGTCACAGCGTCACATTCACGCCGCTGCCCAAGACTCAGGACGTGAAGCGCGACCTGTCGCTGCTGATTGATGCCGCAACGACGATGGACGACGTGGAACGCGTGGTGCGCCAGAGCGAGCGCCGCCTGCTGCGCGGAGTGTCGCTGTTCGACGTCTACGAAGGCAAGGGCCTGCCCGAAGGCAAAAAATCATATGCCATCACCATTACACTGCGCGATGACGAGAAAACGCTGAACGACCGCGCCGTCGATGCCGTCATGGCTCGCATCATCGCCAACCTGGGCAAGCAACTGGGCGCCGAACTGCGCTGACCGCCAAGCACAGCAAACAAGAACAATACATCAATAAAATAAAAAACAGATTTAAATACCACTCCAATGGGAAGAGCATTTGAATACCGCAAAGCCCGCAAGCTGAAACGCTGGGGCAACATGTCGCGAAC
>CAJJOO010000228.1 GCA_905193395.1 uncultured Porphyromonadaceae bacterium | reverse complement strand
CGGCGGGGGCGGATGTCCCTGCCGGCGGTATGTGTGTTCCGCCAATACTCTGGCGGAAACCGGGGGTGTCAATTCTTTTCCTTGCGTTTTTCAAGTTGGCGCGAAAGAGCCTCGAGTGCCAGGTCAACAGCCTCCTCGAATGAATCGGCTGTCTTGTCGGCCACGAGGTCCTCGTGCTGTGGAGCGGTAATCTTGATAATCACCTGCTTGTTCATGGCGGTTTCGGGTTTCACGACCTTGAGTGTCACCTCGGCCGTTGTCACGGATGCAAAGTGGCGGACGAGGCGGTCAACCTTCTTGTTGATGAAGTTAACGAGTTTTTCGGATACCTCAAAATGGATGGCTTGAATACGTACTTCCATAGTCATTTCTTTTGTGCGCGTGGATGCGCGAGTTCGTAATTATGTTTTAGGTCGCTGTAGGAGAGATGCGTGTAAATCTGTGTGGTGGCCAGAGAGGCATGTCCCAGCAGATGCTGGACGGCCGTAAGGTCGGCACCGTCGTTCAGCATGTCGGTGGCGAAAGAATGGCGCAGCACGTGGGGCGTGGGCGAGGCGCCGGGCGTCCCGGCGAATTCGGCCCGGACCATAGCGTTGACACGGGCATAGGTGAGCGGCCGGCCTGAGGAATCGACCAGCAGTTCGGCGGCTCCGGTGGCCGGACGATGTGTGCGATACAGGGTAATCATTTCGCCTAATCTGTCTCCGAAAGGAATTATTCTTTCTTTATTACGCTTTCCGAGCACTTTTAGTTCGCGTCCGCGTATGTTAACGTCGACATCTTTCAGTCCCATCAGTTCAGAGACGCGCATGCCGGTTTCGTAAAGCAGTTCGACAACGGTATGGGCCAGCAGGTCGTCGTAGTCGGCCTCGTCCACCGGACGGTCGAGGACACGGGCCGAGTCCGAGGGCTTCACCACGCGTGGCAGCCGCGCCGGCAACCGTGCAGGAATCAGTTCGGCCGCCGGATTGGCAGCGAAGCCCTTGCGGCGCATCATGTAGGCGTAGAAAGCCCGCAAGGTCTGAATCTTGCGGCGTATGGAACGGCGTCCCAATCCGCGCGAGGAGAGCGAGGCTATCCACAGGCGCAGTTCGTTGACCGTAATCCCGGCGGGGTCATAGTCATCGCCAAAGCGCGCGGAAGCGAATTCATCCCATTGCCGAAGGTCGCCGCTATAAGACAAAACGGTGTGAACCGAATAATTCAGTTCACACCGTATGTAATCGATAAAGGCCTGATATAGCGCTTTCACTGGTCAATCCGTCGGCGAGCAGGGATGAGACTCATCCAACGATGCCACGAATTTAGTCAAACCTTTTTATATTTGCAAATAAAATCGCGAGATTCCTGCTATTTTTCCCAAAAAACAGTCAGGTTTACTGCGTGAGCCGGCAATTATTTGCCGCCCTTACAATGAAATGATGAGGTATTATTCCTCGACAGCGCGAAGTTTCTGCACGTAAACAGCCTTCATCATCTTCTTGCGGTTGGTGACAGAGGGCTTCTGGAATGCCTGACGGCTGCGGAGTTCCTTGACGATACCGGTTTTTTCAAATTTACGTTTAAACTTCTTGAGAGCGCGTTCGATGTTCTCGCCTTCTTTTACTTGTACGATAATCATATTTTATTGAATGTTGTTAATTTTAATCGTTTGATGCCTTGTTATTAGCGCGGCAAAATTACACATTTTTTTTATTATGGCAAAGGAAATCTTTCAAAATTTAGAAGATTTTCCTTCGGATTGATTCGTTGTGGGATATGCGTCGGAATGATTCGCGGAATCGGCGTATCAGTCGCCCATGGTGCGGAGCAGTTCGTCGTTGTCACGCGTGCGCTCCATGCGTTCCTTGATGAATTCCATTGCTTCGATGGAATTGCGGTCGGAAAGGAAACGACGCAGAATCCACATACGGTTGAGGGTTTCCTCGCGCAGCAGCAGGTCGTCGCGACGTGTGCTGGACGCCATGATGTCGACGGCCGGGAAAATGCGCTTGTTGGAGAGTTTGCGGTCGAGTTGCAGTTCCATGTTGCCGGTGCCCTTGAATTCCTCGAAAATCACTTCGTCCATCTTCGACGAGGTCTCGGTGAGCGCGGTGGCGATGATGGTCAGCGAACCGCCGCCCTCGATGTTGCGTGCGGCACCGAAGAAACGCTTGGGTTTCTGGAGCGCGTTGGCGTCGACACCGCCGGAGAGGATTTTTCCGGATGCAGGCGAAACCGTATTGTAGGCACGTGCAAGACGGGTAATGGAGTCGAGAAGAATCACCACGTCGTGGCCACATTCCACCATTCGCTTGGCTTTTTCGAGGACGATTCCGGCAATGCGCACATGACGGTCGGCCGGCTCGTCGAAAGTAGAGGCGATGACCTCGGCATTGACGCTGCGGTTCATGTCGGTCACTTCCTCGGGGCGCTCGTCGATGAGCAGAATCATGATGTAGGTTTCGGGATGGTTTTCGGCGATGGCGTTGGCGATATCTTTCAGCAGAAGGGTCTTACCGGTCTTGGGAGGCGCCACTATCAGTGCGCGCTGACCCTTGCCGATGGGGGCGAACATATCCACCACGCGGGTCGACAGGTTGCAGGTGGTGCCACCGGTGAGGTCGAATTTCTCGTCGGGGAACAGAGGCACGAGATGCTCGAACGACACGCGGTCGCGGATAAAATCGAGCGAGCGGCCGTTGACACTCAGCACACGCGACATGGGGAAATATTTCTCGCCTTCACGCGGTGCGCGTACCATAGCCTCGACCACGTCGCCGGCGCGCAGGCCGTTGGCCTTGATCTGCTGCTGCGTCACAAGAACGTCGTCGGGCGAGGGCATATAGTTGAAATCGGACGAGCGCAGAAAACCGTGGCCCTGAGGCTCGATTTCCAGAACACCCTGCACATGGAGGATATCCTCGAAATCGTAGCGCTGGTTGGGATTGAGTCGCATGTCGACTGGCTGCTGATTGTTCTTGAATTTCTTTTTCTTGCCCTGGAATTGCTGCTGAGGCTGCGGCTGTCCGGGTTCGACAATCGTTATCAACGCTGGCTGCATGGGCTGTTGTGGCTGTTGCTGCGACTGCGGCTGACGCGGTTGCTGCGGCTGCTGACCACGCTCCTTGTCCTGGCGGGAACGGGGCACGAATTTGCGGCCTTCGCCACGCGGGAAGAACAAACTGAAATCTTCGTCGGGAGTCTGTTCGCCGAAGTGGGCAGGCTGAGACTTTGCGGGTTCAGGAGCCTGTTCGATCTGAACAGTTTCGGCGACATCGGAATTCTCTGAGTCCTCAGAGTTCCCCGGGCGTTCCGAGATTTCGGAGTTCTCCGATACTTCTGCTGCCTTGGCGGCTTCGAGGGCCTTTTTAGAGGGACGTCCGCGACGGCGTTTGGCTGGTTGTTCGGCCTTGGCGGCGGTCTGCGGCGCAGGCTGTTCGACAGGTTGAGCGACTTCCTGCGCGGCAGGTGCATCAACCGGCGCTTCGGCCGGAGTATCGGCGGCAGGAGCGTCCTGGGCTTTTGCGGCCTTTTTCGATGTGCGCGTTGCCTTGGCGGTTTTCTCCTCGGCGGGAGCGTCGGCGGTGACTTCTTTCTTCTTGCGGCCGCGTTTCTTTGGTTCGTCG
>CAJJOO010000227.1 GCA_905193395.1 uncultured Porphyromonadaceae bacterium | reverse complement strand
CCCCTGCGCGTTTATTTCCGCTACGACCGCTCGGCGGCCCTCCGCAGCCTCCCCTTCTCGGCAATCCACGAGCAGTACTCCTGCGACGACTGCGGCTACGTGATCGGCGACATCTCCCTGGCCGACCTCGTCGCCCTGCGCCCCCGCCTGGCCGACCCCGGCATTTTCCTCTGCAACATTCCCCGCTTTTTCCTCGACCGCGACTGACTGCGCAGCGGCGAAAATGGCCGGCAGCAACGGCGAGCCCTACGCGGCCACCGTCAGGCCCAATGAGTTGACAACTTTGGACGCGCCTACTGACCTGAACAGCAGGCGCGTTCTCACTTCGAAGCACTTACACGGATACGCGCCGCCCTCCGGTAGACTGAAGATTTAGTTTTGATTCAGTTAGTATTTTTTTAACAAAAAAAGATTGCTTTTATGTTATCGGGGCTGTATATTTGCTCTCGGAAATAAGCCTGTTAGAAAGCCACCATATTCATCCATTTCAATTTATACCATGAAAAATTAGTTTACATTTACAACATAAAACCCAATAAATAACCATGAAACGAATTATTCTCATTATAACCATAGCCTTTATTGGGAGTGCGGCAATGTCGGCGGGTGATAATGGATGGCGTCTGGGAATTTCCGCAAACAAGTCGGTTATGGCTTCCGGACAAGCAGAAATAGAATCTCCTTATTGGTCTCTTGGTGGCGAGGTTTCATATCTGTGGAATCCTGTATGGCGACTGACCGTAACTCCGGCTCTTGATATGCAATATCTTAAATACCAATCTGGCGATGGGGGGCTTGCCGTAACATTTGGCGTAGATGCAGGTCTGAAACTCGGCTACGGTTTCAGCATCCTCACCGGTCCGGCAGGACGATATTGCTCTAAAAGTAAAATCTATATCGATGGGAACGACAGTGGACTTTCTGCCTACTGGGGCTTTGGCATCAGCAAGGATTTGTTTGGATTCTATATTTCTGCAAAATATTATCAAAGCATAACTAAGGGTACGCCTTTTTTAGTAGGTTCATTATCGGGACAGTCTCATTCAACGTATAACGAGCCACGCGAGTTGTGCAAGAATTATTTTAAATTCTCAATCGGATATAAATTCTGAGTAATTCCGTGAAACACACTAAAACACACGAGCGCGGTCATGTTGTTGCCGCGCTCGTGTTTTGAATTATCTTCGGCAAAATAATCCGGTCCCCGATTCACTATTTTGCGTCGTCTGTGCGCTCGGCACACCCATTTTCCGGATTTTTTCCGTAACTTTGTGGTAGAAACCAAATACCACATTCCAACGACAATGAATCCCAGACTTTTCCTCACGGCCGCGGCCGTTCTGACCTGGGCAGCGGCCGACGCCTGCACCAGCCTCATCGCCGCCCGCGGAGCCACTGCCGACGGCTCCACAATGATTACATACGCCGCCGACAGCCATACCCTCTACGGCGAACTGTACAGCACCCCCGCCGCCGACCACGCCCCCGGCTCGATGCGTCAGGTGGTCGAATGGGACACCGGCCGCCACCTCGGCGAGATTCCCCAGGTGGCCCACACCTACGCCACCGTCGGCAACATGAACGAGCACGGCCTCACAATCAGCGAAAGCACCTGGGGCGGACGTCCCGAACTGGCCGGCTCGGGCCTCATCGACTACGGCTCGCTCATCTACATCACCCTCGAACGCGCACGCAACGCACGCGAGGCCATCGACATAATGACCTCGCTGGTGCGCGACTACGGCTACGCCTCCGAGGGCGAAAGTTTCTCAATCGCCGACCCCGACGAGGTCTGGATCATGGAACTCATCGGCAAGGGCAAGGCCGCCAAGGATGCCGTCTGGGTGGCACGCCGCGTCCCCGACGGCTGCATCAGCGGCCACGCCAACCACTCGCGCATCCACACCTTCCCCCTCGACGATCCCAATACGCTCTATTCCCCCGATGTGATTGACTTCGCCCGTCAGCAGGGCCTCTACTCGGGCGAGGACAAGGATTTCGACTTCTCGGCCACCTATGCCATCGCCGACGCCCTGGCCCTCCGCGGCTGCGACGCCCGCGTGTGGAGTTACTTCCGCCGCTTCCTCCCCGAGGGCGAGGCCGACCGCTGGACCCCCTGGATCATGAAGGGCGAGGGCGAGATCCTGCCCCTCTGGGTCGAACCTTCGCGCAAAGTCTCGGCCAACGACCTCAAATGGATGATGCGCGACCACTTCGAGGGCACCCTCCTGGACATGACCACCGACATCGGTGCCGGACCCTTTGAGGTGCCCTACCGCTGGCGTCCCCTTACCTACACCGTCGACAGCACCACCTACACCCACGAACGCGCCATCGCCACCCAGCAGACCGGCTTCTCCTTCGTCGCCTCGATGAACGACGCCCGCCCCGATAACATGAAGGGCATCCTCTGGTTCGGCGTAGACGACGCCAATACCTGCGTCTACGTCCCCGTGTTCAATTCCAACACCGCCGTACCCCGCCAGTTGGCCCCCGGCAACGGCGACCTCCTCACCCTTTCGTGGGACGCCATGTTCTGGGTCAACAACTATGTCGCAAACCAGGCATATAACCGTTATAGCCAGATGATTCCCGACATCCGCCGAGTGCAGAAGGGCTGGGAGAGCCGTCTTGAGGCCCAGGTCGACTCGCTCGCCGCCGCACCCCTCACCGACGCCGCCCTCACCGACGCCGCCCTCACCGAATTCACCGCCCGCGCCGCCGACGACGTCACCGCCGACTACAAGGCCCTGGGCGACTTCCTCCTGGTGAAATTCCTCGACGGCAACATCAAGCGCCAGGACGAGGACGGCACCTTCTCCCGCACACCCGACGGCATGCCCGCCGCTCCCGCATACGGCGGTTACAACGACCGCTATTTCCGCCAGATTGCCGACAAGGAAGGCGACCGCTTCAAGGTCGAATAACGCCCCCCCTTCCGCCTCCACGCATGAAACCGCGCACAGCCGCAATCGCTCTGATTTCCGCCACCGCCATCGCCATTGTCGCGGTGATGGCGGTGCGCGTGTTTTCTCCGGCTGTCGCAAGCGTCGACGTCGACCCCGCACGCTTCCCCGTCCGCGGAATCGACATCTCGGCCCACAACGGTTCCGTCGACTTCGACAGCGTGGCCCGCGCCGGCATCAGTTTCGTATATATCAAGGCCTCCGAAGGCGCCTCGTGGCGCGACTCCCGCTTCAACGACAACTACGAGCGCGCACGCCGCGCAGGCCTCGCCGTCGGCCTCTACCATTTCTTCCGCTTCGACATCGAGGGCTGGCGCCAGAGCGTCAACTTCCTCCTTGCACTGCGCGGGCGCCCCCTCGACCTCCCCGTCGCCATCGACGTCGAGGAGTGGGGAAACCCCGGCGAATTCACCACCGAAATCATCATCGACAACCTCCGCTCCATGGTCGAACTCCTGCGCCAGGGCGGACGCGAACCGATTATCTATACCAACAAGAACGGCTACTACCGCTTCATCCGCGGACATTTCGACGACGTCGCCCTCTGGATATGCTCATTCACCGACCCGCCCCTGGCCGAACGCGACCGCTGGACCTTCTGGCAGCACAGCCACCTGGGCCGCGTTCCGGGTATCCGCGGCGAC
>CAJJOO010000226.1 GCA_905193395.1 uncultured Porphyromonadaceae bacterium | reverse complement strand
GCAAGGCCCTGGGCATCACCGCGCCGGCCGAAAACGAGGACAGCGACGAGGCCTTCGAGCACCAGATTATCGGCGCCTCGACCAACAAGCGCGTCAACGCCGGCCTGCTCACATATCCCACCCTGATGGCTGTCGACATCCTCATCCAGAAGGCCACCAAGGTACCCGTGGGCAAGGACCAGTTGCAGCACCTGGAACTGACCCGCCGTTTCGCCCGCCGCTTCAACTCGTTCTACGGCGTGGACGTGTTCCCCGAACCGACAGACTTCGATTTCGGCGGCGCACCAGTCAAGGTGCCCGGTCTGGACGGCTCCGGCAAGATGGGCAAGAGCGAAGGCAACTGCATCTACCTGATTGACGACCCCAAGGTGATCCGCAAGAAGGTGATGCGCGCCACAACCGACGAAGGCCCCAAGACTCCGAACTCACCCATGAGCGAACCCGTCGCAAACCTCTTCACTCTGCTCGAACTCACCTCGACGCCGGACGTTGTGGAGCATTTCCGCCAGGCCTATGCCGACTGCTCGATACGCTACGGCGACCTCAAGAAGCAACTGGCCGAGGATATCATCGCCGCCACAAATCCCATCCGCGAACGTATCTCGGACATCATGGCCGACGACAGTTACCTGCGCCGCGTTGTTGCCGACGGTGCCGAACGCGCCCGCGCCCGCGCCGCCGCAACCCTGGCCGAAGTCCGCTCGATCATGGGTATCCGTCCACTCTGACGGCCCCTGTTTTCCGCATCATGAAACTGAGAAAATTCACCTGCGCCGTGGCCGCCATTCTATTGGCAGCCACGGCTTTTGCCTTATACTCGCCGCAACGGAAGGCGACAGACCGCTATGACCGCCACGGCGTGATGGTGGCCCACAATACAGACCGGCCCGTGGTATATATGGTTTTTTCGGCGGATTCCATGTTCGAGGGCGCACCGCATGCCCTGAACGTGCTGGAACGCCGCGGGATAAAGGCATCATTCTTCTTTACGGGGAATTTCCTGCGCGACACGGTTCATAAGGCCATCATAAACAGGATTATAAACGGCGGCCACTATGTGGGCGGACATTCCGACGGCCACATCCTGCTGGCCGACTGGGATGACAAGCGCACGCCGCTGGTGACTGACGATTCGATGCTGGCCGACGTGCGCCGCAACCTCGCCCTGCTGGAGAGTTTCGGCATCCGGCGCGACTCATGCCGATGGTTCATGCCTCCGTTTGAATGGATTGCCGCGCCGCAGGTTCCCGTGCTGCGCGATTCACTGGGCCTGGAAATAATAAATCCGACGCCGGGAATCCAGATTTTCCGCGACTACACCACTCCCGGCATGCCCGACTACCACAGTTCCGACTCCATCTTGCGGCAGTTATACGATTTCGAGAGCCGCAAGGGCCTCAACGGAGTGTTCCTCATCATCCATCTGGGCACACAGGACGTGCGCACGGACAAACTGTACCTGCACCTCGACGAGATACTCGATACGCTTGCGGCGCGCGGCTACACGCTCGACCGGCTGCACTGATTACAGCCTGGCAAGCCGTTTTCAGTCTATCTGTTCATCAATCAGACGGTCGGCCTCGTAATCCTGCGAGGCGCGGCGGCCCAGCACCTTGTCCCAGAGCAGCGGCGACATGCCGTTGCCGGGGCGTTTCACCGTGATATTTTTTTCGGTAAAGACCTCGCCGGCGGCAATGGGCCGCGCGGCCACGATGGACTTTCGCGCAACGGTGATGTTGGCGCGTTCGGCCTCGGCCACACGCTTGCAGCCGTCGCCCAGGGCGGCCTCCACCTCGCGCACCTCGCGCACCATGGCGGCGAGTTCGTCGGGTTCGAGCGAAGCCTTGTGATCGGGCCCTGGCAGGTTACGGTCAAGGGTGAAATGCTTTTCAAGAACGCAGGCACCGAGTGCGGCAGCAGCCACCGGCACAGCGATTCCGCGGGTGTGGTCGCTGTACCCTACCCCTGCGCAGCCCAGGGTGCGCAGGGCATCCATGGCATGCAGGTTCACGGCCTCGAAAGGCGTGGGATACTGCGTGGTGCAGTGCAACATGATAATACGGTCGCGGCCCGTGCCGTTCTCTTCAAGAATCCGGACCGCGGTCTCCACCTCGTCGAGGGTCGACATACCAGTAGACATTATGACGCGTCCGCCCTGCGAGGCTATCTTGCGCAGATACGGCAGGTTGGTTATCTCGCCGGAGGGTATCTTCCAGTAGTCCATGCCCAGGGGCGCGAGGCAGTCGATAGAAACAAGGTCGAAAGGCGTGCTCATGAATCCGATGCCGGCTTCGTCGCAGAGCGCCTTGAGCGGAGCATAGTCGCTCAGGGGCAGATGAATGGCACGGCACATGTCGAGTTGCGACTGCGCCTCGCCGGTCGTTTTCTTCTGATACTCTGCCTTGGGGGCGTAGGTGGAGATGACCAGTTCGGGTACGGCCGTCTGGAATTTCACATAGTCGGCACCGGCCTCCTTTGCGGCCAGCACCATGCGCCGGGCCAGTTCGTAATCGCCGTTGTGGTTGACACCGGCCTCGGCTATTATAATAATGTGTTGTTTCTGATTCATTTCTTTTCGGGATAAAACACGGTTTCGTCCTGATAGCGGGCAATGAGCACGCCGGCCCGAGCAACGGACGGACGTGCCTCGCGGCCCAGGGCCTCGTCGATAATCATGCCGGGGAGGTCGGCGCCGGCACAGACGCTGCACACGGCTCCGCCGCCCAGACGCGGGTTAATTTCCATCAGCAGCAGGCGGTCGTCGTCCGTGTCGCGCATGAACTGGACGGTGACGGCACCGCGCAACCCCAGGCGAATAAGTACCGCACGGGCAAGTTCTACAATCTTCGGCGAATCGACGGTGACGGTCTTTGTCACCTCGCCGCCGGAAACCTGCAGGCGCCGGCGCGGGCTGACGGTGAGGATTTCGCCGGTATCGGTGCGCACATAGCAGTCGACGGTGTATTCCTCGCGGTTGTCGATGCGTTCCTGAATCAGGTAATCGTCGGCGCGGTCCAGGAAACGGTCGAGAACGTCGAGCGAGTTGATCTCCACGATTCCCTGCGAGGCCGAGCCGAAGCGCGGCTTGGCAATCAGTCTCATGCAGGGGTCGCCGGGGTGGTAGGTGGCGGGGATTGGCAAGCCCTCGCGCTCGAAGGCTTCGGCGGCACGGATCTTGTCGAACATCAGCGCGGCATTTTCGGCCGAACCTGCCGGCACGAAAGCCACATCGCGCAGACGCGCGGCCGGGGCTACGGCGCCGTCGACAAAGGGAATCACGATGTCGATGGAATTTTCGGCAATCACGCGGCGCAGGTCGGCATCGGCTTCGGGGTCCTTCCATTTCAGACCCTCGATGACTGTGGCCTCGCAGGCAATAGCCTCGGCGAGCGACATCTCGTAACTGAAAATGCCGCAGCAGAGGCCGCGCGCGGCGGCGGCGTCCTTGAACTTGCGCGCCATCGAGACGCGCTTGGCGCCGCCCAGGAACAGGATGTTTATATTCCGCTTCATCGGTTGTAGATGTCGGCCTTGTAGCGGGCAAGATGGGCCGGGTCGGTGAACCAGATGGCAGTGCGGCGCAGACCCTCCTCGAGCGTCACCTCGGGGCGCCAGTCG
>CAJJOO010000225.1 GCA_905193395.1 uncultured Porphyromonadaceae bacterium | reverse complement strand
CCTACACGCCCCGGGCGCCACCGAGGCCGAACGCCTCAAGGCCATGGCTGCGTCGCCCTTCTGGAACGCCCTCCAACTCAAATACGCCTACGCCGTCACCTGCCACAAGGCCCAGGGCGGACAGTGGCGCAACGTGGTCGTCGACCTCGGCTATGTGCCTCCCGAGGAAACAGGTCCCGAATTTTTCCGCTGGCTATATACAGCCGTCACACGCGCTACCGGCCGTCTCTACCTGCTCAATCCCCCGGATGCACTTCTCGACTGATATATGACGCTGCGGCGGCACACAATATCCGGCCCCGTTCAGCGTTATATTGTCAGTATGAAATCATTGAGACACATCCTTATATTGCTGGCCGCGGCCATCGCCATGACGCTGCCCTCGTGCATCGAGGACGGCTTCACCACGTCGCCCTCCGACCTCCCCTCCTTCTCGGTCGACACCCTCGACATGGGTGAGATTTTCACCGAGCAGGTATCCACAACCCATCGTTTCACCGTCTACAACCGCGCCGACAAGGGCCTGAGCATCTCCCGCATCTCGCTTTCAGGCGAGAACGCACCGCTGTTTCGCCTGAATGTCGACGGATTCAGCGGCACCGAATTCAGCAACGTCGAAATCCGCGCCAAGGACTCCATAATCGTCCTCGTATCCACCACGCTCCCGCCCAACGGCCGAAACGTGCCCGTGGAAATCACCGCCTCGCTCGACTTCCTGACCAACGGCGTCAGTGAATCCGTCGTTCTGGCCGCCCGCGGCCGCGACGTGACCCGCCTCCGTGCACTCACCATCGACACCGACACCCGCCTCACGGCCGAAAAGCCATATCAGATCTACGACTCGCTGGTTGTGGCCCCCGGCGCCACCCTCACCATCGATCCCGGCGCCGAACTCTTCTTCCACGACGGCGCCATGATGGTGATCCGCGGCACACTGAAGGCCGTCGGTACCCCCGGCAATGAAATTCAGATGGCCGGCGACCGCACCGGCAACGTGGCCGCCGACATATCCTTCGACATCATGTCGCGCCAGTGGCTCGGCCTGTTCTTCACCTCCACCTCGCGCGACAACCGTCTCGACTACGTCCACCTGCGCAACACCTGGCAGGGCGTCACCGTCGACGGCACCGACGCCCCCGGCCAGGTCTCCCTCACCATGGTCAACTCGCGCCTGCGCAACAGCGGCATGCATGCCCTCGAGGTTCACCACGCCAACGTCAATGCCTACGGCTGCGAGATTGCCGAGGCGGCCGACGGCAGCGTCCTCCTCCACGGCGGCTCGCACGTGTTCAACCACTGCACTCTGGCCAACTACTATCTGTTCTCGGCTCTCGGCGGACCTATCCTCGCCTTCGAGCACGTCGACGCCAAGTCCGACGACCTTTCCGGCCTGCCCTTCACATCGGCCCGCATCACCAACAGCATCATCTACGGCAACGGCGCCGACATATCCCACGGCGACCTCACAGGAATGGACATCTTCCTGGACCACTGCCTGCTGAAAAGCAACGGTACCGACGACGACAATTTCCTCTCCTGCCTCTGGGACAGCGACCCGCTGTTCTACACCGTGCGCGAGGACTACTACTTCGACTACCGTCTGCGCGACGAATCCCCCGCCATAGGTGCCGCCGACCCCGCTCTGACCGCACCCGAAGCCGCCACCGACCGCTACGGCCTGCCCCGCGGCGCGGTCCCCGACATCGGCGCATACGTATACACACCCTCCGAACAACTGTTCCCAAACAATAACGAGCAATGAAACGCATCACAATGATTCTCGCCGCGGCCGCCATCGGTCTGACCGCTACGGCACAGCATGCACCCGGCTTCTCGCCCTGGCGCGTCGGACTGTCCTACGACCTCTCGATTCCCGGTCACCTCAAAAACAACAACGGCGAGTCGTTCGGACTCTACCGCAACGGCAGCGGCGTGAGCGTCGAGGGCGCATACTATATCAGCCTGCCGCGCAGTTTCTTCTTCGAGCCCGCGGCATCGCTGTATTATGATACTTACAAATACGACGGTTTGACCGTCAACGGAGAAGGCGGCGAACCACTGACCATCGACCCGGCCATCAAGAAATTCGGACTTGCCGTTCCCCTGATGGTCGGTTACAGGCTTCCCCTGCGCGAAGACCGCGGCCTGCGCTTCTTCACCGGTCCCGAACTGCGCCTGGGCTTCACCGCCCGCCTAGGTATCACACCTCGCGACAGGTGGGGCGACGCCGTCCCCGACCTCGACGGCCTCGAGACGGACCTGTACTCCAAAAATGGTTCGATGAAGCGTTTCGACTGCGCCTGGGATTTCGGCGTTGCCTTTGACAAGGACCACTATTATGCCGCAATCAAAGCCGTTATCGGCATGCTGAACGTCAACAAGACCCGCTACATGAGTCTGCACGAATACGGCGTGCACGTGACCCTCGGCTACATTTTCTGATTCACGGCCGAAAGTAATTCCGAGCCTTCCAGACTCTCGTAAACCACCCGCGAAATCTCGGATATTACCTTCGCGGCAGCCTTCTCGTCGCCGCGGAAATCCTTTACGAACACGGCCAGAGCGTAACTGTCACCATCGGGCAGAGTGACAAAGGCCACATCATTGTGGGCCGTCAGCACGCCCTCGGCAGTCCGGAATCCCGAACCGGTCTTATGGGCAACGGAAGTGCCTGCGACGCCTTCCAGGGGAGCCGCAATGCGGTCGTTGCCGGTCTTACATTCCGCCAGGGCGCCACGGATGAACCCGCCGTCGCGTCCGCCGAAATCATTTTCCGTAAATAGTCTGTAAATCAGCCTTGCGGCCGCCAGCGGCGAGGTGTGATTCTCGTAACAGAGGCTATGGTCATCCCACATCTGCGCCTCGCTCACCGTCAGGCGGAAGCCGTCGCGCGGAATCAGGGTGGCGATATAACGGTCCGTTTCGCCGACTCCTAAAAAATCCTCGAACAGCAAGTTGCTGGCATTGTTATCGCTCTGCACCAGGGCATAGCGCATCAAATCCCTCACTGTCACCTTAATCGTATCGCCCTCGCGCTCTTTCAGCATCGGCGACCACGTGTCCGGATTAAGCCGCATGCGCGGAATGGCAAGCAGCGTGTCCGGCGAGGCTCCGCGCCGCTCCATGTCGCGGCACAGGGCCAGCGCCTGGTGCAGTTTGAACACGCTCATCAGCGGATAGCGGTCCTCGTTGTTCACCGTCAACGTGTCGCCGCTGCACGTAATCAGTGCGATACCGATTTCGCCAGGCTCGTTGACCGCGATGGCTTCCAGCGAGTCGCGCAGGGCGTCAAGCGGGCTGTCGGCCGCAGGTTTCGCCCCGCAGAAGCGCATGAAAAGCATCGCCGCGGCCGTTGTGGCCGCGAGGATGCACAAGCGGATGATTTTAAATGTCTTATATTTCGCCGGCGCAGGGCGTTTGCCGCTCTGACTCACGAGAATATCTCTGCGATGCGGTTAATGGACTTCGATACCGAGGCGTTGCGGAACACCACTCCGGCGAACACCAGCAGCAATCCGGCCGCCAGCGCCTCGATCCTGCGGAAGCCCGCCGCCAGCGCCCCGGCGGCCAGCGTGATCCACGCCAGCCCCAGAAAATAAAACTGGAAGCTGCGGGCGAAAAAGTCA
>CAJJOO010000224.1 GCA_905193395.1 uncultured Porphyromonadaceae bacterium | reverse complement strand
CCGTTGTACCCTTACGGGTACCCAGGGTTCGAATCCCTGTCTTTCCGCAATAAATAAAGGCTGTAAGTCAAAAATACTTACAGCCTTTTATCGTAAGAATCGGGTCAGTCGCAAAACCCGGTGGAATTGTTAAAACTTTTAAATTACCAGTCGTATTTAAATCTTTCGATGTCGTCTTCAATAAGGTTCGAGCCTTGTTGTACCTCGATGAATGTCAGATGGGTCGTTGCATGCAGTGCATGTAGCATCCTCCGGGGTATGGTTATTACATCGCCCCGCTTTACCGGTTTACGTTCACCGTCGAGTACGATTTCACCCTCGCCGTCGATGAATGTCCAGACTTCATCTCTGAAGGTGTGCTTTTGATAACTTATCGAACGTCCGGCATGCAGTGTGAGTTGTTTTGTCAAGGCGCAGAATCCGTCCGGAAATTCGATATTGTCTATCACCTTGTACTCTCCCCAACGTCTTTCCTCATACATCGGACGTTTGCCGATGCCGTCAACGAGATGTTTCAGATTCTCGCTCTGTTTGCGTTCCGAGACAAGAATGCCGTCGGGCGATGCCGCAATGACAAGACCTTTTGCGCCTATGCAGACTATTGGCAGTTCAAGTTCGTTTATGATATAGTTGTCCTCGGTGGAATCTTCATAGACATTCCCGAACGAATGGCTTTCAAGTTCGTCGGTCAGGGTGTTCCATGTGCCGAGGTCTTTCCATTGTCCCGAGTATGGCACGACCCCGACTGATGTCGCTTTTTCAACAACGGCATAATCGAAACTGATTTTCGGGAGATTGGCGTAGTCGTTTCTTAGTGTGGTGAAATCGGAATGAGGCCTGACGGTCTTGATTATATCCATGAGGTATCCGAGACGGAAAGCAAATACTCCGCCGTTCCACAATGCACCTTCGGCAATCAATTTTTCAGCGGTTGGTACATCCGGTTTCTCCGTGAACCGTTTTACCGGCATAACATCGGACACACCTGTCTTCCTGTAAGGAAAATCAGGTACAATATATCCATATTTGGCGGATGGGTATGTCGGCTCAATCCCCATCAGTACCATGTCGGCAACTCCGTTCCTGACAGCGACAGCCATCTTCGCAATCGCCGTAAAGTAGCCGCTCTCGGTATATGAGTCGCAGGGCATGACGATAACGGGTTCATCCGCCTCTGTGCCTTGGGCCGAAAGATACGCGCAGGCAAGCATTATTGCCGGGAATGTGTCGCGTCGGCACGGCTCGGTCACGACGCTTATGGCATCGCCGAGCTGATTCTCGATGGAATCCTTCTGATTCAATCCGGTCGCGATGACAATATCATCGGTCAGTCCGGCAGACTTTATCTGACGCACGACGCGCTGAATCATGGACTCTTTCGAGCCGTCAGGAGCGGTAAGGAGACGCAAGAACTGCTTTGATCTTGCATCATTGGATAGTGGCCACAAGCGTTTGCCTGAGCCACCTGAGAGTAATATGATTTTCATCGTTCTGCACGCATGGGGTTGTTGAGGAAATCGCAGTAGGCTAGACGGATCCCGTCGGCAAGTTCGGTCTTGTACGTCCAACCGAGACGAGTTGCCTTGCTGACATCAAGGAGTTTCCGCGGTGTACCGTTCGGACGGGTCGTGTCCCAAAGGATGCGGCCTTTGAAGCCGACAATATCAGCCACCATCTCGGTAAGTTTTTTGATTGAAAGTTCCTTGCCCGTGCCGGCGTTGACCGTCTCGTTGCCGGAGTAGTTGTTCATCAGGAAGACGCAGACGTCTGCGAGGTCATCGACATACAGGAACTCGCGGAGCGGCGAACCGTCACCCCAGCATGTCACTTCCTCCAGACCGGCTTCCTTTGCCTCATGGAAGCGGCGGATAAGGGCCGGAAGCACGTGTGAGTGTTCGGGATGGTAGTTGTCGTTCGGGCCGTAGAGATTAGTGGGCATCACAGAAATGTAGTCCGTGCCGTACTGACGGTTAAGGTACTCGCAATATTTCAGGCCGCTTATCTTGGCGAGGGCGTATGCTTCGTTAGTCTGCTCCAGCGAGGAGGTCAGCAGACAGGATTCTGGCATCGGCTGCGGCGCCAGTCGCGGATAGATGCACGATGAACCGAGGAATTCAAGTTTCTTACAGCCGTTGCGCCATGCGGCGTTGATGACATTCATCTCCAGCATCATGTTATCATACATGAAGTCGGCAAGATGGTTCTGATTGGCGATGATGCCGCCAACCTTTGCGGCGGCGAGGAATACATATTCCGGTTTCTCGGCGGCGAAGAAATCGTCGACTGCCTGCTGGTTGATGAGGTCGAGTTCCCTGTGTGTCCGGGTAATGATGTTGGTGTAGCCCTGGCGCTTCAGTTCGCGTACTATGGCCGAGCCGACCATTCCACGGTGGCCGGCGACATATATTTTTGAATCTTTCTGCATCACTTCACGATTCCTTTTTCAAGGTATTCTTCCAGGTTAGTGCGAACTGCCTCAGAGGCTCGCTCGACTGCGACCTTCGCCATGTCTGCATCGGTCATAATCTTGACAAGTTGTTCGAATGTCGTCTTCTGCGGGTTCCAGTTAAGTTCGGCGCGGGCTTTGGTCGGGTCGCCCCAAAGGTTCACGACATCTGTGGGGCGGTAGAAGTCGGGCGAAACCTCGATGACAACTTTTCCGGTGGTCTTGTCAATGCCTTTCTCATCTTTGCCTTCTCCCTGCCATTCCAGTTCGATTCCGACATAGTGGAAAGCGAGGGTTGCGAACTCGCGCACAGAGTGCTGTTCGCCGGTGGCTATGACGAAATCCTCGGGGGTATTGTGCTGTAGGATTAGCCACATACATTCGACGTAGTCTCTGGCGTAACCCCAGTCGCGCAGAGAAGATAGGTTACCGAGATAGAGTTTGTCCTGCTTGCCCTGTGCGATTCGTGCGGCAGCAAGGGTGATTTTACGGGTCACGAATGTCTCGCCACGACGCTCAGACTCGTGGTTGAACAGAATACCGGAGCAAGCGAACATTCCGTAAGCCTCGCGATATTCCTTTACTATCCAGAAACCGTACTGTTTGGCAACAGCATATGGGCTGTATGGGTGGAACGGTGTGTTCTCGTTCTGAGGCACTTCCTCCACCTTGCCGTAAAGTTCGGAGGTTGAAGCCTGATAGATACGGCAGGAATCGGCAAGTCCGCACTGGCGCACACCTTCGAGTATGCGCAGTACGCCCACGGCATCCACATCGGCGGTAAATTCCGGCGAGTCGAAACTCACCTGCACATGGCTCTGTGCTGCGAGGTTGTATATTTCATCTGGCCTGACCTTGTTGATTACCTGTATCACTGACATCGAGTCGCCGAGGTCGGCGTAATGGAGATGGAAGTTGGGATGACCCTCGAGGTGCGCGATACGTTCACGGAAATCCACTGATGAACGACGAATCGTGCCATGCACATCATAGCCTTTCTCTAAAAGAAATTCGGCGAGAAACGAGCCGTCCTGACCCGTAACGCCTGTTATTAAAGCGGTTTTCATTATAATCAACTTACTAAAGACAATTAATTGTATTAAACAAAATCAGAGCAAGAATTAAACAAAAAGTTATATCTATGCTGACATCTAGTTTCTCAATATCTATTAATATCGTGACAATTATCTTTAATCTGATGAGACTTTAAAAATATTC
>CAJJOO010000223.1 GCA_905193395.1 uncultured Porphyromonadaceae bacterium | reverse complement strand
AACCCAACTCATATTCGAGATACTTGAGGCTGAAAAAGAGAAACTTTTTCAGTACGCCAGTTATAGGCTGCATAATATCAGAGATGTAGAAGATGTTCTTCAAAATCTTTATGTTAAGATTCTTGAAAACATGAATTATTTCAATGATATAGCAAACAAACGGGCATATATCTATCGGATTATCTGCAATGAATGTACCGATGTAATAAGAAACAGAGCAAGTATTGAACCGCTGAACAATGACATTATGAGTTCTCTTGAAATTGGCGATTTGCAGCCGGAGAATTTTGAAGAGGAGTTCAGGATGATTAACCGCTTGCTCAGCATTCTCCCCATGGAGCAATCGGAAGTAATAAGATTAAGACATCACAGCAATCTGTCTTTTCAAGAAATCGCAGACATAATGGATGTTCCATTACCTACGGCAAAGGGAGATACCGCTATGGGATTGATAAAATACGCAATAGTTTGAAGAAATATAATCTATTATAATCATGAATATGCAAGACGACAGAAAAGAACATCTGGAATCGGAGAAAGTTGTCGAACTGCTTACTCCCAAATTCCAAAGGAAGTGTGAATATTCATTCGCAAAGCCACGCAAACCGCTTGTTAACAAAATATGGGCCATCAGCGGCATTGCGGCAATGTTTGTGCTGGTGCTGACAATTGCCATTAAATCGGTAGTTCCGGTTTCAGCAACAGAGGTGATTAACTCGGCCTTTACTACTCTGACGAACGCAGAAAGCATAAAGGTCGAATTTGCATGGAGAGGCGTCAAGACCTCCGCTGAAGAAATCTACAGTCCCGACCCTACAGGAGATGTAATCAACGGCACACTATATATTTTGCGGAAAAATGGCAAGGTAAATATGCGTATCGACTGGCAAGATGCCGAAAAGAACTCAATTGTGTTCAATAGTAACGGCTATATCCACCTTAAAAACAACAATATAGTCAATAAGAATTCAACTGCGTTTGGTGCTAAACTTATAGAACTTTTCAGTTTGAATACGCTTCCGGATGATTTAAAAAGCACATCCGAAATCTCTTCAGAAGGCAATATGATAATTGTAAAGAATCATAAAGAAAACATAACCTTCTGCGGGGAATTTCAAAAAGACAATAAACAACTGGTCAAGGCTTCAGTTATAGTTTCATTACCTGACGGACAGAGTATGACAATGCTGGAGACCAAATCAATCGAAACAGGCATCGACATACCAGAATCATTGTTCTACGAGTAAGTTATTTATTACCGTCCGCTAAACTTTTAGCGGACAATTGAAAACTAGGACCGATTTCCTTTGCAGGAGTCGGTCCTTTTAGTTTAGTTTGTGTTCGCCAAAACATATGTCTAAACTATGCCCAAAAGTACAAATTTCTTCGGACAGCCGACGCAATGGCTCGGAAGAATGGATAAAACGGTTGCTCATAACTGATTCGACGACCGTAAGTCTGTTCTCCAATGCCATTTTCAAGGTCGTGATTTTAATATGCCGCTGAAGACCAACGTCGCCATATATAGCCGACGTTGGCAGATCTAGTCGCTTCTCAAACAGATAAAACAGAACTTCCCTCAACCGCCATCTTCACGAGTAGCAAACGTCCGCATCAATTTAACCCGCAACTTTTTTTACTGACAATCAGGCCAATTGATTCCGTCAGTAGTGAGAAGTTTAATTGGGCCCGTTTTGCAACGCCCCCATCCCGACGATTCCAGGAATTAGGTTCCCGGAATTAGTCCTATTCTTGAAATAAAAACGTTAAAATATTGTCAGGTTAGAAAAACTTTGTAAATTTGCGGTGTGAACTCCTTCGGGAAATCGCGCAACACATATTTGCTCAATCGCTGTCTGAACCACCACCTCGACCCAAGAACGAGCAATAACAATCTGCATTGGGATTCGTGCCAAACGGCGCGGACTTTGTCCCATAGTAGATTGTAGCCTGTGGTGGGCTCAGACAGCGTATGGCGAAAGTCTGCGCTTTTGTTTTGTCTGCAATAGTGCAACCCCCGTCAGATAAACGACATAATGGCAATATTGCACAAAACAAATAAACCAACACGACAATGAAAAAAGTATTGTTTACTTTACTTCTGCTGTTCGCTACAATCTGTAGCCAGGCACAAGTGTCAGTCAAGTATCAGGGAGAAGTAGACCTCGGCTACTCTATCGGCGTGGGAAAACTTTCGACAAACCGCGCGAATCTTCACACCGTCCAGGGTGTAAAGATCGGAAAATATTTTTCAACCGGTCTCGGATTAGGCCTTGACTACTATCATCAATTATATGAAGATGAAGGCAATGGCGAATTATTCGTTCCCGTATTCCTTAACATGAAGGGATATCTTCCTGTGACCGACGCATTAGCCCCGTTTATTTCCCTCGACCTGGGATATGGTATTGGAGCCACAGACGGCGTGAGCGGATGCGATGGCTTTTTGTGGAGTCCGTCAATCGGTTTGCGCTATCGCTTTTTCAAATTCCAGGTCGGCTATACAAGTCAACATATATCCGATGAATGGTTCGGCTTTAATATGAACGCCGTACAATTCAAAATCGGTCTTGTGTTCTAAAAGAACAACGTGCAAAAGGCAATATCGTACAAAACACAATAAACCAACAAGGCAATGAAAAAGGAAATTGAATTGTGGAAGGGCATTATGTCCTGTTTCCTTATAGTGGCATTGACAGTTTGCTGCCCGCTGGAATCACTGGCGCAATCCGTAAATAGCCGCAGCAATCTGTTAGAAGGCGGCACGTCAGTGGTTCTGCGTCTGGATGAAGCCTATAAGGCAGACAATGTGGCCGAGACAGGAGTAATACCATCTGTAATCGAGTCGGATGTTTACTCGGCGGATGGTTCTCGCGTATTAATCAAGGCCGGTACGCCTGCTTATATCGAATTTACTGCCGAACATGGTGGTTCCTGGGGCAAGGCAGGGCAAATCTGCCTGACCCATGCCACGACAAAAACTATTGATAACAAGAATGTTTCATTACGTCTCAGCAGTTGCAAAAAAGGCGGCAGCAAACTTGCCGGTGTCATTGTGCTTTCTGTTTTGCTTTTCCCGTTTGGCCTGTTCAGCGGTTTCATGAAAGGTGGAATGCCGAAATTACCGCAGGGAACGACATTCAACGGATATGTCATGCAGGACGTACATGTTGAAGTAAATTGACCGGATTAAAACGCCATAAGACCGGCACTTAAAGTCTGTATCCATTATATGGACAGACTCAATAAACCGACACAACTTAGAAGCGAGACCTCTGCAATTTTGTGGAGGTCTCGTGTTATTATGAACGCGTGTTCCGGATAAGAAATCTCCACAAAAGTCTGATGAAAGATAACGAAGAATCCTGCAACTCATTAAATTGCAGAATTTTCTTATGAGCAATAGGATGAATTAAGATGAACATAGAGGAAAGATATCCATTGGACTTGTAATATCCAATGCTCCCGGTTAAACAGGCTTCCCATCTCTTTGCACTTTGATAATCCACTAATTGTCAAGAACTTTGCAATATTGAATTTAACAACAAAATCATAGTGTAAAATGGAGACAAATAAGAATCTCAATGTGCCCGCAGGTTCAATAGCAAACGGAAAGCTCCCGGATTATTCGGGATGAGGGCCGCGCCGCCATAGCAGCGGGCCGCGGCC
>CAJJOO010000222.1 GCA_905193395.1 uncultured Porphyromonadaceae bacterium | reverse complement strand
CATAGACCTCATGGTTCTGGCTTGTGTTGTCTCAATCACAGGATTCATCATACCGCAAATCCTGCTGATTGCGTTCCGCAAGAATCTGTTTGACACGCCCGACCCCAGAAAAATTCATACCAGTCAGGTGCCTCGTCTTGGCGGAATCTCTTTTTTTCCCGCCATATTGTTTGCGTTGTTACTGCTTTTCGGCGTAGGAGTCCTGTATGATGACCAGTCCATATTGATACGGCTGCACAAGCATATACTTCCGCTTTGTTTCATAGGATGCGCGGCCATTATCCTGTACCTTACCGGCATGGCTGACGACCTTGTGGGTGTGAAATATCGCGCAAAGTTCGTGATGCAGACTTTCGCAGCCGCAATGATTATAACAGGTGGATTGAAGGTAGACAATCTTTACGGCTTCTGTGGTATTCATGAGTTGCCGCTTGCAGTATCAGTAATACTCACTGCACTCCTTACAATATTCATTATCAATGCAATAAACCTCATAGACGGCATCGACGGGCTCGCTTCCGGTCTAAGTGCTGTGGCCTGTGGCTTCTATGCCATCATTTTCCTTAAAAGCGGGTTGTATATGTTCTCGGCCCTGGCAGTTGCAACGCTGGGTACTTTGTTGCCGTTTTTCGCTTTCAATGTGTTCGGCAATGCGCAGAAGCATAAGAAAATATTCATGGGGGATACCGGCGCATTGATTATCGGTCTGTTCCTGAGTGTGATGAGCATTGAAATCTGTTCCATCAACCGCCTGGAGCACGACTCCAACCCTGCTGTTCTTGCTTTCGCGCCCTTACTGATTCCCGGTTTCGATGTAGTCCGGGTCTATCTTCACAGAATCAAAGCCCACCGCAATCCTTTCCTTCCCGACAAGACCCATATCCATCATAAACTCCTCGCACTAGGTCTCACCCAGCGCAAGGCGATGATGACGATAATAGTGTCGTCAATTATCTTAATCTGGATAAACTATATAATGAGTTCTCGCATGGGCATAACTTTGCTGTTTTTATGCGACCTCGCGTTATGGATGATCATAAATACAATCCTCACGCGCTCTATACATTCTCGTGAAAACAGACTTAATTGTAAACTGTATGATTAATCTAAGTTGTAAAAAACAAACATATCGCATTATGGCAAACAAATATCTGAGCCGCATTTCTTGCGCTGTGATTCTATCAGCTCTAATTTCGTGCTCTACACCTAAAAATATCACCTATTTCCCGGAATTGCAAACGGGTACGATTGTGCAGGCCGGGAAAATGGTTGAAATCAGAGTCAAGCCGGAAGATAAACTTTCAATCGTCGTGAGTACACAAGACCCGGCACTTTCAAGTTTGTTTAATCTTGTAACAACACAAAACAGGCTCGGCCAGTCAACATCATCTACCACGACTGTCGGGAATGCCGCCAACAGCGGAAACGGTCAGACATCATATTATACCGTTGATTCATCCGGCGACATTAATTTCCCTGTTTTGGGTAAGATTCACATTGCCGGTCTGACAAGGGAACAGGTCTCGGAAAAAATTTCGACAGACCTTGTAAAAGCAGACCTTGTGAAGGATCCGATTGTGACAGTGGAATTCGCGAACACGGGGATTTCAATTATCGGAGAGGTCAAATCGCCAGGCAGATATGAGTTCAACAAAGACCGCCTCACAATCATAGATGCCATAGCAATGGCCGGTGACCTTACGATGAACGGAGTCAGGGATAATATACTTGTGATGCGCAACATCGGTGGCGGGAAACAGGAAGCATACCGTATAAATCTGCTCAATGCCCAGGAACTGGCTTCGTCTCCAGTGTTTTATCTCCAACAGGATGATGTGATTTATGTTGAGCCGAATGACAAGGCTAAACGTGAGACAACGCCAAACGGCAACACGCCATATACACCATCTTTCTGGGTTTCCATGGGATCTTTTGCCGTTACCATTTCTACATTAATAATAACACTGACAAAATAATTCAATGGCCGAGATTAAAGAAACAGCCGGCAAAAGCAGGCGCAACGGCAACAACTCCGGAACAGTGCCGTTGTCGGACATATTTTTCATGACACTTCATCACTGGCCGTGGATACTGTTGTCAGTTTTCCTATGTGTCGGAGCGGTATACATATACCTGTTGCGCACTCCTGATGTATACAGCCGCTCGGCAGAGATACTTATAAAGGATGATCAGAAGGGGCAGTCAACCGGTGCTGACGAATTTGCGAACTTCGGATTGTTCCAGTCCAACACCAACATTCAGAACGAGATGACCAATCTCAAGGCCAAAGACCTTATGGAGGAGGTGGTCAAACGGCTCGGCCTCGACATAAACTATTACCACGAGGGGCGTTTCCACGACGAGGTGGCTTACGGATATAATCTTCCGGTAAAACTGACGGCATCAGAATTTCCCGAAGAAGGCAGTTTCTCAATGAATCTGTCCGTTAGCCCAGACGGGAAAGTCACAATATCGGAACTCAAGGAGGCAGGGGGCGAAGTTATAAAGGAGCCCATTACGGGACAGTTAAATGACACTATATGTACTCCCCTCGGTAAGATGTGCGTATCTCCATCCCATAATTACAGAAATGGAGAAGATATATCGCTAATCATTTATAAAATTCCGCTGAGTGCCGCGAGGGATTCCTATAACGGTCGGCTTGCTATTTCGATGTCAAATGAAAAAGGTACTGTGATTAAACTGACTCTCGCAGACCAATCCACACAGAGGGCCGACGAGGTGCTCAATACACTGATTGGCGTCTATAACGAAAACTGGATACGGGACAAGAACCAGATTGCAGTTTCCACTTCCAATTTCATCAACGACCGTCTAGGTGTGATTGAGGGCGAACTCGGCAATGTCGATTCAGACATATCGTCCTACAAGAGTGCTAACCTTATACCTGACGTCGGAGCGGCGGCCTCAATGTACATGAACCAGAGCCAGCAGACGCAGGCACAGATTCTTGAGGTAAGCAATCAGTTGTCAATGGCGCGATATATACGTTCATATCTCACTGCAGAGGGAAACCGCGACCAGCTCCTCCCGGCAAATACAGGGCTACAAAGCAGCAACATTCAGTCGCTTATCGGAGAGTATAATGAAAAACTCTTGCATCGTAATTCGCTCGTTGCAAAATCTTCGGAAAAGAACCCTCTTGTAACTCAACTCGACGAGCAACTGAATGCCCAGCGTGGTGCCATTGTACGCACAATCGACAATGAGATTATCGCCCTCAACACCCAGATGAACTCTCTACGCGGCAGCGAGGCGCGGACCGTATCAAAACTCGCCTCCAATCCCAACCAGGCGAAGAATCTTCTCTCGGTCGAGCGTCAGCAAAAGGTCAAAGAATCCCTATACCTGTTTCTGCTCCAGAAACGTGAGGAAAACGAACTTTCGCAGGCATTCACGGCATATAATCCCCGAATTGTCAACAAACCCGGAGCATCAGGTATACCACCTTCTCCTAACCGCCGTAAAATGCTTGCGATAGCATTTCTCATCGGGTTGGCGATTCCGTTCGGTGTGACATATATCAGGGAAACCAACAATACAAAAGTACGTGGACGAAAAGATATCGAACATCTTGCCGTACCATTCCTCGGTGAGATTCCACAGGACACAAAAGATTCCAGACAGAAAAGCAAGTCTGGCCAACATGA
>CAJJOO010000221.1 GCA_905193395.1 uncultured Porphyromonadaceae bacterium | reverse complement strand
GGTCGACGAAGTTGTAAGTGCCTATCTGTACGGCTGATGCACCTGCCATGATGAATTGCAGGGCATCGTCGCTGTTGGTTATGCCGCCAAGCCCGACAACGGGTATGTGGACGCGCCGGGCTACCTGCCAGACCATGCGCACGGCTATTGGGCGGATGGCGGGTCCGGAGAGTCCTCCGGTGATTGTGGATATCGAGGGGCGCTGACGTTCAACGTCAATGTGCATGGCCAGGAAGGTGTTGACAAGGGATACACTGTCGGCTCCGGCACCTTCGACAGCGGCGGCTATTTCGGTGATATCGGTGACGTTAGGCGAAAGTTTCACCATCAGATGGCGGTTCCAGACCTTGCGTACGGCTGCGGTGACAGCGGCAGCGCCGTAGCAAGTGGTGCCGAAGGCCATTCCGCCGGCCTTGACGTTCGGGCAGGAAATATTGACTTCGATGGCATGAATGTCCTCGAGGGGCAGCAGGCGGCGGGCCACCTCGACATAACTATCTATGGATGAACCGGAAACGTTGACAATTACTTCGGTCCCAAGAGTGCGGCAGACTGGATAACGGTTTTCAATGAAATGGTCTACGCCCTTGTTCTGAAGGCCGACGGCATTAATCATGCCCGAGGGAGTCTCTATCATTCGCGGCGAGGGATTGCCCTGGCGCGGTTCGAGGGTCGTGCCCTTGACGATGATGCCGCCGAGGCGACTGAGGTCGACAAAAGGCGAATATTCTGTTCCGTAGCCATAGGTTCCGGAAGCGGTGAGGACGGGATTCTTGAGTTTTAAACCGTTTCCAAGGTCGACAGCGAGATTCATGACCATTTTAATTTAGAGATGTTGAACACGGGGCCTACGGTGCAGACACATACATTACCCTGCTGTGTGTCCTCCACGCAGCAGAGGCAAGCACCGAGGCCACAGGCCATGCGGTTTTCCAGCGAAGCCTCGCAGGGAATTTCGCGGGCGGCGGCAATGGAGGCCACGGCTTTCATCATTGGTGTGGGGCCGCAAGTATAAATCATATCGTAGGAACGGGAGAACACCGGACTTTTCGTGATAAGGCCATGATGCCCGACAGAGCCATCGTCGGTTGACACGTCAACTTCGACGCCATCCGGGAAAAGCGCTTCAACGCCCTGAATTTCAATCGAGGAACGCGCGCCAAGGGCAACAGTGACACAGACGCCTCTTTCAAGCAAAGCGCGTGAAAGGGCAACGAGGGGTGCAATCCCCACCCCACCCCCGACAAGGAGAGCGGACGTGTTGGCAGCACTGAGCGTAAAGCCGTGTCCCAAAGGAACAATCATGTTGACTCGCGAGCCTATGGGAAGAGCCACAAGATGGCCTGTGGCATTTCCTACTGGCTTAACCATCAGTAAAATACAGTCATCCACAACATCGCAGACGGAAATCGGGCGGCGCAGGAAAACGCCGGGGGCCTCGACCATTACCTGGGCGAAACAGCCTACGCCAATTTCCGGCAAAACGCCGTCGACTGGTCTGAGATACAGGAGTGTACAGCCACCGGCCAGTCCTTTGCGGACAATTTCAAAATCTTTAATCCGGGTATCCATAAAACGAAGGATTATAAGGAGAAGCCCCTGCGGGCAGCCTCAAGAGTTTCAGGTTTACCGACATCGAACCAACGGGAACTGTCGGAGCGTTCAAAGCCGCAGATATCCGCTGTCGAACAGCAATTTAGATAATAGTCTACTATCGAGAACGGCACGCCGTCAGGGCGGAAATCGCGCAGTCCGGCGAAAAGCGAGGACGAAACGATGTGGACGCCGTCGAACGAACGCAGAGACAGCGCGTCGGACAGTACAAGACCGTCGGGACGCACGCGGCCGTTGCGGATATCTGTCCAACCAACGAGGCGAAGTCCGTCAAAAACGAAGTAGCGCGACGTGGTGCGACGGCTGACGGTCAGCGTGGCATCGGCACCGGCGGAAAGATGTGCCTCAATCAGGGATTCGAGAGGGAAATCGGTGAGAATGTCGGCATTATGAATCAGCACGGGAACATCGCCGAGCAGCGGAAGCGCCTTGCGGAGGCCGCCGCCGGTGTCGAGCAGGAGGCCCGACTCGTCGCTGAAAGAAATGTCGCAACCTGCATAGGCGTGCGACACATAATCCACAATCTGCGAGGCAAAATGATGGACATTGATGACTATATGGCTGATTCCTGCGGCGAGGAACTTGTCAATGACCAGAGAGATGACCGGACGGCCGGCGACCTCGACCAGCGCCTTGGGGTGCGAGTCGGTCCAGGGTTTGAGGCGGCTGCCGACGCCGGCAGCGAAAATCATGCCGGAAATCGACGGTGTCATCTGGGGTCGAATTGCTGTTCAATATTCTGTTCGCGGTGAACCAGTTCCACCTTGACATTATATTTCTCGTTGAGGTGGCGGGCCATCGATTGGGCCGAGTAGACGGAGCGGTGCTGGCCGCCGGTGCAACCGAAAGCCACCATAAGGTCGGTGAAACCGCGTTCGATGTAGCGTTCCACCGAGGCGTCGACAAGGGCGTAACAGTGGTCGAGGAAGGTGAGAATCTCGCCGTCCTTTTCCAGGAAGTCGATGACCTGTCGGTCGAGGCCTGTGAAAGGCTTATAGCGTTCGTATTTACCGGGGTTGTTGACGGCGCGGCAATCGAACACAAAACCGCCGCCGTTGCCGGTGGCATCGTTGGGAATACCTTTCTTATAGGCGAAACTCAACACACGCACGGTGAGGGCACGGCGCGTACCGTCGGCAGTGAACTGCTTTAGGTTGACCAGACGCGAAAGCATGTCGTTGAGATAGGGATATTCCGTGAACGGTTCGGCAAGCAGGGCCTTGAGATTTGCGATGGCGAAAGGCACGCTCTGCATGAAATGCGGTTTTTTCTCGAAATATCCGCGGAATCCGTAGGCTCCGAGAACCTGCATGATGCGGAACAGGACGAAATGGCGCAGTGTGGCCATGAACTGGCCTGGTTCCACACTGATGTAGCGAGAAACGGAGTCGACATATTCGCCGATGAGTTCGCGGCGGAAACCGTCGGGAAAATTGGCCTTGGCCTGCCAGAGGAACGAAGCCACGTCGTAGTAGCAGGGACCGCGGCGGCCGCCCTGGAAGTCGATGAACCAGGGTTCGCCGTCCTTGACCATGACGTTTCGCGACTGGAAATCGCGGTACATGAACGACTCTGTGTCGCCCGACTGCAAAAGTACGTCGGCCAGACGGTTGAAATCGTCCTCGAGACGGTCCTCGTCGAATTCGAGACCGGTGGCCTTGAGGAAGCAGTATTTGAAATAGTTGAGGTCCCACATGATTGACCGGCGGTCGAAGGACGAGGCCGGGAAGCAGCGTGAGAAATCGAGGCCCCGGGCGCCGGCAAACTGGATATCGGGCAGGCGGCGGATGGTCTTCACAAGCAACGCACGCTCGTCTGGCGAAAAGACGCGGGTGAGGCGTCCCTTCTCGATGGCATTGAAAAGGAGCGTGTCGCCGAGGTCCTCCTGGAGATAAGCCATATTGTCGGGCGACACTGCCAGGACGCGGGGCACGGGAAGGCCTACCTCGGCAAAATGGCGGTCGAACGACAGGAAGGCTTCGTTTTCCTGAAGATTTGTGCCTATGACCCCGATAAGAGAAACTCCGGGGGCCTTGAAGCGGAAATAGCGGCGATTGCTGCCGCTGG
>CAJJOO010000220.1 GCA_905193395.1 uncultured Porphyromonadaceae bacterium | reverse complement strand
ACGGCCATGGCTCAGGAACGGCCCATAAGATGGCGTCTCGCCGTCAGCCGTGTGGCACCGGACAGCGCCGTGGTCACTGTCCGCGCAATTGTTGCTCCGGGCTGGCACCTGTACGGCACCGAGATGCCTGCCGACGGCCCGCGGCCCACAACCTTCGACTTTTCCGGCTCCGAGGGCGTTGAGCCGGCGGGAGAGATGACGCCCGACCGCGCCCCCGTCGAGGGCACAGACGAAATGTTCGGCGCGCCGCTGTCGTGGTGGGACGCCCCGGTGGCCTTCGCCATGCCGGTGAGAATCACCGCACCCGAGGCCTTTACCGTCAAGGTAACAGTGGGTTTCATGGGCTGCAACGACGTGACCTGCCTGCCCCCGTCAACTCAGACCCTTACCTATCGTCCGGCCACGGACTGATCGACACAACCTCAACAACAATCAGAACAATATGAAATACGGAAATATGAGATTTTTCAGGCTCGCAGCCCTGGCCACGGCGGTTATTATCGCCGCGTTTGCGGCTGTGGCCCAGCGTCCGGTGCATGTGCGCTGGACAACCCGCGTCGAGGCCACCGGCCCGTCGACCGGCGTGGTGACATGGACGGCCGACATTGACGAAGGCTGGCACATCTACGGTACCGATGCGGCCGACGCCACGCCCACCGAAATTGTCACTGACAGTGTGGAGGGCCTGCAATGGACTGGCGCGCTGACTCCTTCGGTGAAACCTGCGATGCATTTTGACGAGACTCTGAAACTGAAACTGCCCTGGTGGGAGGGGCGTGTGTCGTTCACACGTCCGTTTGCCGTCAAGGGACAGGGCGCCGCAATCAGCGGCACCATTATATATATGGCCTGCACGGCCGACGCCTGCACACCGCCCGTCCGCGAGCCTTTCGAGGTGACCTTCGGCACTCCGGCAACGTCAGATACCCCTGCGGCGCCAGACGTCCGCGCTCAGGCCCGGCCGACGCCCGAACCTGCCTCCGAGAGCGACCTCTGGAAGCCTGTCGACGTCGAGGCCGCCCGCACGGCCGATGCCACGATATCGTCGGCCACGTCGTGGTGGGCCATCTTCGGGCTCGGATTCCTCGGCGGTCTGCTGGCGTTGCTCACCCCCTGTGTGTGGCCCATGATTCCCATGACGGTAAGTTTCTTCCTCAAAAAAGGCAAGAGCCGCCGCAAGGCCATCTTCGACGCCATCACCTACGGCCTGAGCATCATAGTTATCTACCTGGTGCTGGGAATCGCGCTCACCATGCTGTTCGGCGCCGGAAAACTGAATGAGGTGGCGACCAGTGCGGTGTTCAACGTGCTGTTCTTCGTGTTGCTGGTGATTTTCGCCGTGTCGTTCTTCGGCGCGTTCGAAATCAAGTTGCCCTCGCGCTGGTCCAACGCCATCGACTCTAAGGCCGAGAGCACCACCGGCGTGATTTCGATTTTCTTCATGGCCTTCACTCTGGTTCTGGTGTCCTTCTCCTGCACCGGCCCGATTATCGGCACCCTGCTGGTAGAGGCGGCCGCCACGGCCGACATCCTGGGCCCGGCGCTGGGCATGGGCGGTTTTGCCCTGGGGCTGGCGCTGCCGTTCGCGCTGTTTGCCTTCTTCCCCTCGCTGCTGAAGGAGATGCCGCGGTCGGGCTCATGGCTCAACACCGTTAAGGTGGTTCTTGGTTTCATCGAACTGATTCTGGCCTTCAAGTTCCTGTCGGTGGCCGACTTGGCCTACGGCTGGGGCATCCTGGACCGCGAGATATTCCTGGCTATCTGGATAGTGCTGTTCGTGCTGCTGGGTATGTACCTGCTGGGCAAACTTCGTTTTGCCCACGACGGCGACACCGGCCATGTGTCGGTGCTGCGCTTCTTTGCCGCGGTGGCGTCGCTGTCGTTCGCCGTATATCTGCTGCCCGGCATGTGGGGCGCGCCGCTCAAGGGCGTCAGCGCTTTCACGCCGCCGCTCAGCACCCAGGATTTCAACCTCTACGGCGGCACATTCAAGGAATTCCACGACTATGACGAAGGCATGGCCTATGCCCGCGAAAAGAAACTGCCCGTGCTGGTCGATTTCTCGGGCTATGCCTGCGTGAACTGCCGCAAGATGGAAGGCGCCGTGTTCGATACTCCCGATGTCCGCACCATTCTGGAACGCGACTATGTCCTGATCAAACTGATGGTCGATGACAAGCAGCCTCTCGAAACGCCCATAGAGGTCGAGGAATACGGCGGCACCACCACGCTGACCACCGTGGGCGACCGCTGGAGTTACCTGCAACGCCATAAGTTCGGCATCAATTCGCAGCCATACTACGTGATTCTGGACAACGACGGCGACCTGCTGGGCCGTCCCCGCGCCTACGACGAGAATGTGGCCGATTTCGTGGGCTGGCTCAACGACGGAATGGTGAATTTCAAGAAATAAAGATAACTGACCGAAAAAATGTCACATACACGTGAAGAAAAACTCGCGGCCCTGGGTCGCATACTCGACACCCTCGACATCCTGCGGGTGAAATGTCCCTGGGACGCAAAGCAGACAAACGAGTCCCTGCGTCCCAACACAATCGAGGAAGTATACGAACTGGCGCAGGCGCTGATTGACGGCGACGCTCCCGAAATACGCAAGGAACTGGGCGACGTGCTGCTGCATGTGCTGTTCTATTCAAAAATCGGCGAGGAGCAGGGCCGTTTCGATATCGCCGACGTGGCCGATGCCCTCAACGACAAACTGATATTCCGCCACCCCCACGTGTTCGGCGACGTCAAGGCCGACGACGCCCATCAGGTGGAGAAGAACTGGGAGGACATCAAACTGCGCGAGCGCGGCGGCAATCGCACCGTGCTGGCCGGCGTGCCGCGTGCGCTGCCGGCGCTGGTCAAGGCCTACCGCATCCAGGAAAAGGCTGCCAACGTGGGTTTCGACTGGGAACAGCCGGCCGACGTCTGGGCCAAGGTGCGCGAGGAGGCCGACGAGGTCTCCGAAGCCATCGCCTCCGGACGCCATGAGGATATCGAGGCCGAGATGGGCGACCTGCTGTTCTCGGTAATCAACGCCGCACGCCTCTACAAGGTGAACCCCGAGAATGCCCTGGAACGTACCAACCGCAAGTTTATCGCGCGGTTCAACCATATCGAGGCCGAGGCCGCACGCGACGGACGCCATATCCGCGACCTGAGCCTCGACGAGATGGAACAACTGTGGCAGCAGGCGAAATCGCTGCCCTTAGACAAGGATTCCGACCGGTGATAGTCTGTATCACCGAGAAACCGAGTGTAGCCGCCGACATTGCCCGCATCCTGGGCGCCAACGACCGCCGGCAGGGCTATTTCGAGGGCAACGGCTATCGTGTGACCTGGACCTACGGTCACCTCTGCTGTCTGAAGGAACCCGACGACTATACTCCGATGTGGAAACGCTGGAGCCTGGGCGCGCTGCCCATGCTTCCGGCCCGTTTCGGCATAAAACTGATTGACGACGACGGCATCCGCCGCCAGTTCAAGTGCATCGAGAACCTGGTGGCCGAGGCCTCGGAAATCATAAACTGCGGCGACGCCGGGCAGGAAGGTGAACTCATCCAGCGTTGGGTGATGCAGAAGGCCGGCGTGAAATGCCCCGTGCGCCGGTTGTGGATTTCGTCGATGACCGACCGCGCCATAACAGACGGTTTTGCCTCGCTGCGTCCCGAAAGCGACTACAACGACCTGTATATGGCCGGAC
>CAJJOO010000219.1 GCA_905193395.1 uncultured Porphyromonadaceae bacterium | reverse complement strand
CATCCGCCGACAATCAATTGTTTATGGTCAGTGCAGATTATTTAACGACTACCTTGGTGGTACGGCCGTCGATGCGGACGATGTAGACGCCGGCAGCCAGGCCAGTGAGACCTGTTGCGCGGCCGTCGAGGGTGTAAACCTCGGCTGTGGCATAGTCGCCGTTGATGAGGATTTCGCCGATACCGCCGGTTGCAACAGCGCCGTTGCTGTCGCCGGCGATGATGTCGTCGACGCCGGTGACACTACGGTTGGCATAAACCACGAAGGTGTTGGCGGGCAGGGAAACCGAAACGTTGCCGCTGCCGTTGAGCACGGTCGTGATGCCGGGGGTGCCGCAAATCACCTGGTTGTCCGAGGCCGAGATGATGCGGGCCGAGGCGCTGACGGTCATTGCACTGCCCGAGGCATTGGGATTGATGAAGGCGATGACCTCCTTGTTGCCGTTGCGCAGGGTGATTGTGCGGGCCGAGGTGACATTGCCGCCGAGTCCGGTGAAGGAATATTCGGCAGAGGGGCCGAAGAGTTCGGGATTGTCCTGACGGAGCGCGAAGAGTGCGCGGTAGGTGTCATGCAGACCGGCGTAATTGACGTTGTTCAGGTTGTTCCATATCACGCGCTTGGGGTCGGTGTTGTTGCCCGAGGAATTCTTGGTGGTCTGGTTGGCGCCGAGTTCGCCGAACTGCCAGATCATCTTGGGACCGGGTGCCAGGAGCAACTGGGCGGCCAGTTGGCCGAGGCGGCGGCAGGTGGGCGTGGTGGATTTCAGGGAAGAAACGGCGTAGCGCGACATGCTGTAGGCCACACGTTCCTCGTCGTGGCTCTCGGCATAGGCGATGAACGAGCCGGCAGGGCGGCCGTTGTCGCGGTAAAGTTGGCTGAGGCGGGCGCCGCCTTCCTCGGCATAGCCCATGCAGTACTGGGTGAAGTTGTAGGTGAATTTACCCCACTGCAACTGGCCGTCCTGGCCGAGTTCGGTTTCCTCGGCTTCACCTGCCAGGTCCTCGTTGATGTGGATACCGTTGGGCTTGACGGAGGTGATGACGCGGTGCAGACGCTTCATACGGTTGATGCGGCTGTCGTTTTTGGCTTCGGTGCCGGCACCGTAACTGTTGTTGTCGCCGAGACCCTTGACAAGGTCAAAGCGGAAACCGTCGACATTGTAGGCGGTCATCCAGTAGCGGAGAGCGTCGTTCCACTGCTGTTCTACGAGGGGATTGTCCTGTTTCCAGTCGTTGAGGACGCTGTAATCGTGGGGAGCGGTGGCGTTGTAGAAGGGATTGGATTCAACGGGATACATTCGGTACCAGGGGTGGAGGCCGTCACTCTGGTTGAATACGATGTCGAGAATCACGGCAATGCCGTTGCGGTGGCAGATTTCAACGAAGTCCTTCAGGTCGCGGGGCGAACCGTAGGCCTTGTCGGGAGCGAAATAGAAGTTGGTGTTGTAGCCCCAGGAGTTGTTGCCGTTGAATTCCATGACGGGCATCAGTTCGACGGCGTTGATGCCGAGGTCCACGAGATAGGGAATCTTCTCGATGGCCTTGCGCAGGGTACCGTTGCCGTTGGACTTGCCCTCGTCGCCGGTGAAGTCGCGGATGAGAAGTTCGTAGATCATCAGGTTGTGATGGTCGGGAATGGTGAAGTCGCTGAAATTATAGTCGGAGTCCATGTCGCCGCGGTAAACGGCCAGCATGGTGTCGTCGAACTTGTCGTAGGGATACTTGGGCATGTCGGGCCAGACGGTTGCGTCGATGAACTTGTCGCTGTAATTGTCGAGGACCAGGCGTGCATAGGGGTCGGCGACCTTGATGTTGCCGTCAACCAGATAGTAGTAGGTGTAATACTGATGGGGGTCAAGACCCTTGACGGTTACCCAGAAATAGCGGTTGCCCTGGTAATCGCAGTGTGCCATGACGTTTGCGTCGCGGATGGCGAAATCGTCCCACGAGGGCACGAGGATTACCGAATTCTTGCCGGGAGCGGCGAGGCAGAAAGTGACGGAGCCGTCGGCGGCGGCCACAGCGCCCATCACGGGTGTACCGCCGGGATATGCGGCAGCCTCGGAGGCCTTGGGCACGGTGATGTTCAGCGTTTTGGTGACGGTAGCGCCTGATGCGCTGACAGCGGTGGCCTCGAAGTCGTAGGAACCGAGGGCGGAGAAAGAATAGGTGTGGGACAGGCTGGTTGCGGAAGCCTGGGCAGCAACTTGGGTGCCGTTGACTTTCAGGGTGATGTTGGCGGCTTCAGTGGTAGCAATGTTGAAGGTGGCCTTGTCACCGACAGCGGCGATGCCGGTCATCGACGAAGTGAAGGACATGTTGAAGCCGTCGGGATAAACGTCGACGAAAATGTCGCCTCCGGCCTCGGTCTTGCCTTCGCGGCTGTTATCGCCGGTGCGGAACACCATAGCGATGCGCTTCACGACATCCGTTGCGGCCATATTGGGGAAATAGGTACGGAAGTCGCCGATATTGAGGGTGTAGGTGTTGGGACCGGCATATGTGAGGCGGAATTTGGCGGCGTTGTCGCCCCAGGTGGGAGCGAATTTCCAGTCGCTGGTGCTCGAACTCTTGTCGGTAATCAGACCGATATGTGCATAGACGGCCGTTGAGGCGGGAAGGTTGGCAAGAGCCTTGTTGGAACCTTCGGCAGCGGGATGATAGGTGAGAATAATTCCTTTGCTGCTCTGGGTGAGAATCGGAGGATTGGTCGTGATAATCTGAGCATTCACGCCCAAGGCGGTGATGACCGCCAGAATCAGCAGTAACGCTTTTTTCATGGTCGGATGAAAATGTTTTTCAGTGTATAATAAAATGTTATGATTTAAAATCGAATTGTGATAATGTGGAGTATGATAGTGCAAAGGTAATAATAAGGCGTCAAATATGCAAATATGCAGGGCGCTATGTGGAATCAGCGGCGGCGGAAGCGCGGGAACATCTTGCGGACGTGGAGGATGATGGAGTCGACGGATTTGTCGGCCACGACGATTGTCGTTGCGGCGACGATGAGTATTCCGCCGGCAATCTCGCGCGACGATAGCGACTGGCCCAGCAGCAGAACGCTGAGGAGGACGGCTGTTACTGGTTCGAGGGCGCCCAGAATCGCCGTGGATGTGGAGCCGATGAGTTGGATGGCGCGTGTGGTACAGGCCAGCGAGAGCACGGTGGGTATCACGGCCAGGGCGACAAGGCTGCCCCACCCCGCCGGCCGGGGCAACGTGAGCGGCCTCCCGAGGGCTATCATGACCAAGAAAACGCCACAGCCCCAGCAGAGAACGTAGAACAACAGTTTGGTGGTGGGAATCTCGCGGACCGGCGCCGAGACATTGACCATGATGATATAGAGGGCATAGGTGAGTGCGGAGACCATGACCAGCATGCAGCCGAAGGTGCTGATTGTCGCCGTGCCTGCCGGGCGCATCAGCAACACAAGTCCGGCGCCCATCAGCAGCAGGCATATCACCACCGAGAGGCGGAAACGCTCGTGGAAGAAAAACATCATCAGGACTGTCACCATCACGGGATATACGAACAGAAGCGTCGATGCCACGCCGGCGTTCATATAGCGGTAACTTTCAAACAGAGTGAGCGAGGACAGGGCCATCAGAACGCCCAGGACGGCCGACAGGAAGTATTCGCGTGCCGCGAGGCGGAATGATATGCCTCGGGCCGACATCAGAACCGCCAGCAGCGGAATTCCCAACATA
>CAJJOO010000218.1 GCA_905193395.1 uncultured Porphyromonadaceae bacterium | reverse complement strand
GAGCCGTAGCGGTCGGTTATCATATCCACTAGTCCGGCGGTCTCGGGGCGGGGAATCAGCACGTCGGGGGTGACTCGCAGGTCCATGCCCATGAATCGCGCCCGGCCCAGGACATACTGCGGAGGCTCTCCTGCCGCTATCCTCGCGGCAATACCGTCGAAACGCTCCACGGTCTCGGGTTCAACCGGGCGTTCGCCGCGGGTGAACAGAATCACCGGCGTCACGCCCAACGTGTCCTCCATCACCAGGCGTGCCGTGGCTTTTGCCTCGGCCTCGCCCAGCGACGGCGTTATGCAGTCCAGAAAACGGCGGTTCAGAGCCTCAAGAGTCATTTTTCAGGCTGTTTGTCGGGGGATTCGGGGGATTCCTCGGGACCTTCCTGATCCATGCCGTACTCGAAATCGTAGTCGGCGTCCTCGAAGTCGATGTCGTCGCCCCATTCCTCGGGCGAGATGCTGCGCAGGTCGGCCTCGTCGTCCTCATCGGGCGTCTGGGCAAAGATAAAGTCATCCTCCTCGCCCACGCGGTGTGCGTCGTCCAGGTCGCGCTGCGATATATCGACTGTGGCCAGACGGTTGGCATCGTCGGTGACGGCACGCCACAGCACATCCTTCAGTTCGCTGATTCCCTGGCCGGTGACAGCCGAAATCATCACATGGGGGATATCGTCGGGCAGGTCGGCCTCGATGGCGGCGGAAAGTTCCTCGTCGAGCATGTCGCACTTGGATATGGCCAGGATGCGGTGCTTGTCCATCAACTGGGGGTTGAACTTTTCGAGTTCGCCCAGCAGAATCCTGTACTGCTCCTTGATGTCGTCGGCGTCGGCCGGAATCATGAACAGCAGCACGGCGTTGCGCTCGATATGGCGCAGGAAGCGGAGTCCCAGGCCCTTGCCCTCGCTGGCGCCCTCGATGATACCGGGGATATCGGCCATCACGAACGAGCGGTTGTCGCGGTAACTTACGATGCCCAACTGGGGTTCCATGGTTGTAAAGGGATAGTCGGCGATTTTGGGCCGCGCGGCCGATACGGCCGACAGCAGGGTCGACTTGCCGGCATTAGGGAAGCCGACAAGGCCCACATCGGCCAGCACTTTAAGTTCCAGGATGATATTTTTCTCGATTGCGGGTTCGCCGGGCTGGGCATAGCGCGGCGTGCGGTTGGTCGACGATTTGAAATGCCAGTTTCCCAGACCGCCGCGGCCGCCTTTCAGCAGTTTCAGCATCTGCCCGTCGCGGGTCACCTCGGCCAGATACTGGCCGGTGTCGGCATCGTAGACCACTGTTCCGCAGGGCACATCGACAATCACGTCCTCGCCGTCCTTGCCGAAACTTCGGCCGCCCGAGCCGCTCTCGCCGTTTCCGGCGAAGATATGGCGGCGGTATTTCAGCGGGAGCAGCGTCCACATGTGGGAGTTGCCGCGCAGGATGATATGGCCGCCGCGACCGCCGTCGCCACCGTCGGGTCCGCCCTTGGGCACATACTTGGCGCGGTAGAAATGCCGCGAGCCGGCGCCCCCGCGCCCCGAGCGGCACATGATTTTCACGTAATCTATAAAATTGGAATCAGCCATTTTATGTCAGTTTTTTGTCAGGTTGTTGTGGTGGCGCATCAACTCGGTGGCCTGGCGGAAGTCGACCGGCGAGCCGACGTCGATCCACGTGCCCTTGATGGGATAGTAGGACACGCGGCCGCCACGGGCTATGATCTGTTCGATAAGGTCGGTGGCGTCGGTGCGGGTGTCCGGCTCAAGCGAGTTGAGCAGCCTGTTGTTGAAAATATATATTCCGGCGTTGGCGTAATAGGAATAGGAGGGTTTCTCGGCTATTCCGGACACGCGGTCGCCGTCGAGCGTCAGGATTGCGTACGGCACCGACACCTGATAGGGAATCACGGCCACGGTGGCCTCGGCATTGCTGTCGCGGTGTTTCAGATACAGTTCCTCGAACGAGATTGTGGTGATGAGGTCGGAGTTCATCACGATTGAGCAGCCCTCGTCGGGCAGTCCGGCCAAACGGGCCGAGCCGATGGTGCCCAGAGGCCGGTCCTCAAGGACACATTTCACCTTCACCCCTGCCACGGGACGGCTGAAATGCTCGGAAATCATATCGGCAAGATAGCGGGTGGTGACGGTGATGTCGGTGATACCGGCGGCGGCCAGAGCCTCCACATTATAGTCGATTATCGCCTTGCCTTCAATCTGAAGCAAGGGCTTGGGGGTGGTGAGCGTGGCGGGGCGCAGGCGCTCGCCCTTTCCTCCGGCCATGAGGATGGCGCTGAGGGGCAGAATCGAGTGCACGCGGTTCAGGTCGATGATTTCGACCAGGCTGCCGTCGGAGCCGAGGCGAGGCAGCAGACGGATTCCGCGGCGACGGCACTCGGCCAGGACGTCCAGGGGGTCGTCACCCTCGTGCAGCGCCACAAAACGGCTGCGCATCGCTTCCCTGACGGGCGAAGTCAGCGCCGAGCCGGAAATCAGTGCGCGGCGTATGTCGCCGTCGGTCACGCTTCCGGCTATATGCCTCTCGGCGTCGGTGGCAAAGAGGGTCATCGAGCCACCGGGAAGTGCGTTCAGGCGCTCCAGGGCCTGCAACAATGTTGAATCGATATCTATTATATGCCGGTGCATGCTGGTGTTCGGGTAATATTAATAACAACGCCCCCGGGCGTGTCAATGTTTTTGAATCAGATATTCGGCCACCGCCCAGTCCATGGGCGTGTCGAGCGCGAGACTGCGTTCGCGCGGCATCTCCACAGGCACGCGGCGGCGGAAAGCCCCCATGGGCTGCCGGCGCAGCGAGACGGGATTGATGGCATAGACCGCCCCGTTGAATTCCCATGCCGGCGGTGCGTCCTGGCGGCGCGTGTACAGGCCGTCGCCCTTGGATATGGTCACGAAACCGTCGCTATCGGTCTCGAAACAGTTGTAGTAGGGATTCGACGAGGCCGGCGTGACCGTTACGGCCATGTCGATGTCAGGGCGGTAGGCCGCGAGGGTGCGGCGGATGTCGTCGGCGGTGCGGAAGGGGGATGTGGGCTGTAGAAGCACCACGCAGTCGTATTCGATGCCCCGGGCGTCGGCCCAGTCCATCACGTCAAGTATCACCTCGCGACTGCCCGTGGTATCGGCGCCCAGGGCGGCGGGACGCATATAGGGCGTCGGCAGTCCCAGCGAGCGGGCCGTGGCGGCGATTTCCTCGTCGTCGGTCGAGAGGATTATGCTCTGCGGGGCGGCGCCGGCTTCAAGTGCGGCGTCGATGGCATAGGCAATCAGAGGACGGCCGCCAAGCGGCTTTATGTTCTTGCGCGGGATGCCTTTGCTGCCTCCGCGCGCCGGTATTATGTACAGTGGCTTCATCGATTGAAATTGTCGTGAAAATACTTTGGCGGCAGGGGCAGGCGCCCGGCTGCCTCAATTATTTTAGCCGCAATGAAATCGGGCGTGTCCTCGCGGAAATATGGATTCTCGCGACGCGCGGCAAGTGACTGGAATTCGGGCGACAGAGCGCGGGTTATGGCCGCGGCTATCGAATCCGTGTCGTCGGCACAGTGTATCACCGACGGGGCCGAAAGGCGTCCCTGCTGGCGTATGCCGATGTCAACTGTCGGCGTTCCGCCCGACGGCACCTCGACGACGCCGCTCGACGAGTTCCCGACAACCACCGAAGCAAGCGCTGTGGCCGCCAGATAGCGGCGCATGCCCAGCGAGGGCACCACC
>CAJJOO010000217.1 GCA_905193395.1 uncultured Porphyromonadaceae bacterium | reverse complement strand
CGTCGGTCAGGGCGCCCTCGCTGAACGCCAGCATGCTTTCCTGCAACTTATATTTCGGAGCCAGCACGCCGGGGGTGTCGCTGAACACAATCTGATATTCCGGATTGTTCACGATACCCATGATGCGGTGGCGGGTGGTCTGTGCCTTGGACGTGATAATCGACACGCGCTCGCCCACAAGATCGTTCATCAGGGTCGATTTGCCCACGTTGGGATTGCCCACGATATTGACGAATCCCGATTTATGTTTTTGTTCCATGTTACGTATGTGTTTTATGTCGCTGTATATGATGAATAACGCGGCCGGAGCGGCAAAAGTTGTCAGCCGCGGCGCATGCCGGCGGCCATTTTTTCGAGATAGAGGATAGTCTCGGGGCCGAGGCTGAAAATAAGGTCGAGGATGCTCAGCGAGGGGATGAAACCCAGTTCGGCCTGCCGCACCTGCCAGTAGGGCTGCATGCGGGGGGTGACGAAGACGGCGCGCCGCAGATCCGTGGCTCCGGCGGGCGCTTCGGCGGCCGGACGCCAGCACACTTCGACCGGAAAATTCAGGAAACGGCGCACGGCCTCGTCGGCGCGACACGCCAGGTCCGGAACGCTCATGCCCACGGTGTCGGGCGACAGCAGCGGCGCGAAGCGGTCGATGACAAACTCGAAATATGGCGTGCGGCCGTAGGCGCTTTCCAGGGCCGTGCGGTGGACGTGCCACCACTCGCCGTGGACCGAGACGTCGGCGTGGCTCCACAGCGTGCGCTCGCCCTCGGCAGCACGGTGCGGACGGGTCACGGGGACAGTCAGTTGCAGCAGCCCGCGCGTGTCGGCCACATCATACCGGTGAACACCCTTGGCGCGCTTGTCGTAGGGCATCGACGTGTCGACCGTGGCACCGCCGGCGGCCAGGGCCGCGGCATACCAGCCCGCCTGCGCGAACAGGCGCGGCGGCAGGATGACACCGGCATTGACTGCGCTCGCAGGCATCATTTGTCGGGATTGGCGTCGCGCAGGATGCGGTTCCAGCGGATGCCGCCGTTGAAGATGCTGCGTTCCTTGTCGAAGGACACCAGCACCAGCAGCGGCGAGCCCACGATGTGGTCCTCGGGCACGAAGCCCCAGAAGCGCGAGTCCTGCGAATTGTCGCGGTTGTCGCCCATCATGAAATAATAGTCCATGGCGAAGGTGTAGTACTCCGCGGGCTTGCCGTCGATATAGACGGTGCCGTCGGCGTCAATCCACGAATCGGTGTGCCCCTCGTAGTTGCGGATGCAGCGCTTGTAGATGGCCCACGACTGCGGCGTGAGGGCTATCGTGGCGCCGCGCCGCGGGATGTAGAGGCCGTTGGCACCGCCATAGTCGCTCAGTGTCCACATGTCGGCCACGCCGTCGGGGAACAGGTAGGCCTGCTCGCCCGTCACGGGGAACACGGTGTTCAGTTTCACCATTCCGGTGATGAATCCGCGGGCACGCAGGGCCTCGGCCGCCGATGCCGTCAGCGGCAGGGCGTAGATGTAGGGCGCCTGCGCGGCCGTGGGCATGAACGAGGACACGTAGTAGCGCTGCATGTCGTCGAAGGCAAGATTCTGCACATCGCCCTGCGCTATTCCCAGTTCGTGCAACACATCGGGGTCGAAAGGACGGTCGGACGTCACCATATAGTTGAACTGGACGTTTTCGGGGAAGGGTCGGGGCCGTCCGTCGATATAGAGCGTGTCGCCGCTGATGCGCAGCCGCTGGCCGGGCAGCCCGACAGCGCGTTTCACGAAGTTCTGGCGGCGGTCCACGGGACGGTACTTGATTTCGCCGAAGGTCTCGGGGCGCGAGGCGATGGCCTCACGGCCGTAGCGGTGCACCAGCAGGTCGTAGTATTCGGCCGATTCCTCGAGCCGCGTCACCACGGTATCGCCGGCCGGGAAGTTGAACACCACGATATCGCCCTCCTCGATGTCGCGCAGCCCTTTGAGGCGATGATAGGGGAGGGAGGGGCTGTCCAGATAGGAATCACAGCCCAGCAGGGGCATCTTGTTGTGGACCAGCGGGAAATTGACCGGCGTCATCGGCACACGGGGACCGTAGAGCATTTTGTTGACCCACAGATAGTCGCCCGTCAGCAGGGTCTTTTCGAGCGAGGCCGAGGGAATCTGATAGTTCTGCCCCACGAAGGCGAAAATGAAATATACCAGTACCAGGGCATAGACAATGGCGTCGACCCAGCCCATAACGGCGCGTGTGGTCTTGTTCTTGCTCTTTTTCCACCAGGTGAAAGGGATGTAGCCCGTGATATAGATGTCGAAAAGCAGCAGCCACCACAGGGCCAGCCACCAGTTGCCCATCCAGGCAACCCACAGGAAGAATATCACCGACACCAGGGCGAAACGTACCCAGCGGGTGCGCTTGTTGGCCTTGACACGGGCCATGAAATTCTGTTTGAAATCGCTCATTTCTTGTATCTTATTTTATTTCACGGCGCCAGGCGCGACGGCGGCGGTGCTGGCGGCGCTCGAAATACTCCCACTGTTTCTGCACGTTCTCGTTGCCTTCCAGTTCGAGGTTCGATTCGGCGTATTTGTAGCCGCCGGCAATGAAATTGGGAATCAGATGGGTGAAAAGCAGGGCGTTGACACCCTTGCTCTGGTACTCGGGACGGACGGCCACCAGCAGCAGGTCGACGACGTCCACATGTCCGCGCAGGGCTTTCAGCAGATGGTACCAGCCCATGGGAAACAGACGGCCGCGGGACTTGCGCAGGGCCTCGGACATCGACGGCATGGAGATGCCGACTGCTATCAGACGGTCGTCGGCATCGACCACAACGGCAATGTCTTCCAGGCGCAGGATGCCTAGGTATATGTCGATATAATAGTCAATCTCGCGGCGTGTCAGCGGCGAGTAGCCGTACAGGTCGGCGTAAGCCTCGTTGATGAGGTCGAACAGCGCCTGGCCGTAGCGGGTGCGCAGTTCCTTGCGCGAGGAATATGTGGCCAGCCGCAGCCCGTATTTGCGCGAAACGATGTCGGCGATGCGGCGGTGCTTGTCGGGCACGCCGTCGGGCACCTTGATGCGGTATTCCACCCAGTCGGCGTCCTTGACGAAGCCCATCCGCTCCATGTGACGCGGATAGTAGGGATAGTTGTAGATTGTGGCCATTGTGCCCATCTCGTCGAAACCCTCGATGAGCATGCCCTCGTGGTCCATATCGCTGAAACCCATCGGGCCTATCATCGCCGTGCAGCCGTGCTTGCGGCCCCAGTCCTCGGCGACGGCGAAAAGGGCGTCCACCACCTCGGCATCGTCGATAAAGTCCACGAAACCGAACCTCATGGCCTTGTTGCCCTCCTTGCGGTTCACAAGGTCGTTGATAATCGCCGTGATGCGGCCTGCGGGACGGTCGTCGCGGTAGGCCATAAACATCTGTGCCGAGCAATGGTCGAAAGCCGGGTTGCGGTCGGGCGACAGCGTGGCCATCTCGTCCATTACCAGCGGCGGCACGTAGCAGGGATTGCCGTCGTACAGGTCAATCCCGAATTTCACATATTTCCTGATGTTGCTCTTGGTCGGTTCCAGAGCGATGACTTTCACAGACATTTTGCCGGAGACGGATTATGCGGATTTGTAATTATGACTTGCGAGACGGCGGCGCCGGCGGTCTCGGTGTCGGCCGGCGGCTGTGGACGCCAGGGAGAGGCCAGCCACAGCAGCAGGAGCACCATCAGGGCCAGAAACGCTATCACAAAC
>CAJJOO010000216.1 GCA_905193395.1 uncultured Porphyromonadaceae bacterium | reverse complement strand
TTTTTGACACAACCGTCTAAAATAAAGAAAGCCCTTCAAGTATGCACCTTTCGGACGCCTGAGAGGCTTGTGATCTGTTCGCTGTGGGTAATAAAAAAACGGGGCTGCGGCAGGGCAGTCCCGTTTATGAGGCTTTTGGGGGATTCAGGGGGTCAGAATTTGAAGCCGAGGGAGAGGACGATGTCGTTGGTGGTGCGGGTGAGGCGGGCCGTGGGGGCCATCACGTCGGCATAGTCGGTGTAGGCGTGATAGGTCGAGGTCTGCTTGCGGTAGACGTAGGCGGCGTCGATATAGAAGGCCTGGTAGCGGTAACCGAGACCGAGCGAAACGGCGTTGGCGTCTTTATCGAACACGTAGGCGGGGTTGGTCCCGGAGGTGAAGACCTCGATGTTGCCGTTGGCGGCTTCGTCCTTGACGTTGGTCGAGGTGTAGGAGTAGCCGGCGCGGAGGCTGAAGTTGCGGGTCACGCGGTATTCGATACCGGCACGCAGGATGTTGGTGGCCTTGTAATAGTTCTTGATGTCGTCGTTGACATAGTCATCGCTGACGAAGTTGCCCCACTGGTCCTGATAACTCATTTTCATGTCGCTGAAAGCCTGGTGTTCGTAGTCGAGGGAAACGATGGCCGAGTTGCCGAGGACGGCGGCGGCGCCTACCATTATCTCCACGGCGTTGTCATGTGGAAGTTGTAGTAGGAATCTTCGGTGTGGTCGTTGCCGTCGATGGGGTTGCGGCGGTCGCCTTCGGGAGCGGCCGGATTATAGTAACTGTACGAGTTTTCGGCGTAGGCGCTCTGCGACAGCGAGTACCAGGTGGGGGTGTGAACGGCGAGGCCGATGCGGAGTTCCTGGATGGGCTTGAGGATTACGCCGAATTTCATGTTGAAGCCCGAGCCGGAGAACGAACGGAAGTTGGTGAGTTCAAATCCGGCGTCGCCTTTCACGATACCCTGCTCCGAAACGATGTCGGCGTTGGCCATGCTTTCGGAGTAGATGGTAGACTGGTTGAAACTGAGGTCGGTGATACCGAATCCGATACCCCAGTAGACGATGTCGTCGACATTGCCGCCGAAGTCGATGGCATATTCGTCGACGTAGCCGGTCTGGTGAACCTGGGCGTATGCGTCCCCCTCGGTGCCGTTGGCATAAAGTCCGCGGTAGCCGCCCTGTTCAAGCGGGTTGATCATATAGGTTGTGTAGCCGAGGATTGAAAGCCAGTCGTTGTTGCTGTCGAGATAGGGATTGTAGGACGAGGTGAAATCCAGGTCGTCGGGGTTCACGTTGCCGGTGATGGCGGCGATGTAGTTTGACAGCGACGACGATGTGGCGCCGTCGTATACGTTGTAGACGCGGTCGAACGAGGCCATGCGGTTGTATGTCACGCCCCAGGAGAAGGAGCGGAGGGCGCCGCCGAGTTGAGCGGTGCCGACATATCCGAAGTTGTTGCAGTAGGCCTTGGTCTTGTTCATCCCGATCTGCGTTGTGGCCGAGAGGGAGGTAATCTTGGACGGCGAGATATCGAGCGTGGCGCCGATTTCGCTGCGGCGGTAAACGCCGATACCTGCGGGATTCTGGGTGAGTGTCGAGAGGTCTCCGCCCAGGGCGGTAAATGCGCCGCCCATGGCCATGAAGCGGGCTGTGCCGCGCTGGTCTGTCTGCGACAGGGTGTAGACGTCGACTGCGCTCTGTGCCATGGCGGCAGCGGGAACTGCGAGTGCCGCGAGGAGCAATAGGGTCTTGTTCATATTGGTATGTGTTCTTGTTTTCGGATATGTAACCTTGGGGAAAGAGTGGAGGAGAGGAGAGAGGAGGGCGCTTTATCGCCGGCCGCGCGAGCCTCCGCCCGAACTATGGGTCGAGCGCGAGCCGCCGCCACTGCTGCCGCCCCAACTCGAACTGCTGCGTCCACGGGACGAGGAACCGGAGTTGTAACTGCCCGACGAGCGGCGCGAACCGGAGTTGCCATTGTTGTACGAGGGCGTATAGCCGTTGTTCCGGTTGCCGCGGCCGCGGTTCAGGGAGCCTGCGCTCTGGTAGCCTGAGTTGGAACCGGAGTTCGAGGGAGCGGAATATCCGGGACGGCTTGCCTGGCCCGAGTTGCCGGGACGCCGCGAGGGCGTGTAGCCGCCGGAGGGACGTCCCATGTTTCCGGGACGGTTTGCGCCGACGCTGATTGCACCGGGACGGCGGCCGACGGTACTGCTGCTGCCGGCGGGAGCGTGTGGACGCGAGGAACCGGGCGCGTTGACTGCCCAGCCGTGACCGCCGCCATAGGGCGGACGCGGCGGACGCGGAGCCCAGCCCCAGTCCCAGCCGGGTCCCCAGTCCCATCCGGGACCCCAGCCCCAGGACGGTCCCCAGGACCAGCCCCAGTTCCACGACGGACCCCATCCCCAGGAGAAGGAGAAATAGGGGTCGTACCAGTAGCGGTTCCAGCCCCAGGGATTGTTCCAGTAGTAGGACGAGGTGTACCAGGGCGAGAAGAAGGGGTCGACGTTCACCACGTAGATATTTACGTCCTGCTGCGGTTCGGAGGCATAATAATAGTCGATGAGTTGGGTGTCGCCGGAGGCGTTGACGATATCACCGTTGTGGTAGCGTTCCAGGCGGCGCGTGTAGGCGAAGGTGTCGCCCGCCCCGGCGGTTGTATCGACGGCTGTGCTGTCGTTGACCAGGAAACTGCCGTGGCGGTTGTATGCGTCGACATCGACGTTGAGCCCGGAACCGGCGGGAACGGTGTATGTTTCGGCGCCGGGATAGTTCACGACGGTGTTGGGTACGTAGTATGAACCGCTGTTGCTGTTCGAGGCATTGCGGTTGTTGCTTCCTGAAGTATTGGCCGGGCGTGAGGGCTGCGACGACGGATTGTAGTAGATGTCGTCGTCATCGTCCCACTGAGCGGCTCCGGCGGTAATGACTGCCGCGGCCGCTACCATAAGAGACAGGATGGAGAGTCGCTTGATGTTCATATTGTGGTTTCCTTTCTGTGGATTGATTTTTAGTGATTAGACTCTGGAACGGGCTTTGAGTTTAATGCAAAGTTACGTAAAAAACGCAACTTGTCCGATAAGATAACAAATTTATGTTCAAAAAGGCCACAAAAAAGTCCAAAAGGCCGATTATCAGTGAAGCATGCAGGCCCGCGACAGGAAATCTATCGCGGGCCTGCAGTACATCGGCGGGGCAGGCGCCGCGCCGATTGTGGCAGAGGGTTATTTGCCGGAAACGGCAGGTTTCATGTCGTAGGAAGCGATGGCGACTGTGAAGCCCCAGTAGATGAAGGCGATGGAGGTGAGGAAGTCGACCATCATCATGTCGCTGGTCCAGCCTGCTTCAAGGAAGAAGAATCCGATGAGGCAGAGGAGGATGCCGTTGATGATGTTGATCCACCAGTAGCGGGTGCGGTTGCGGTAGGCAGCGCCGACCATTGCCTCGATGCCCCAGAAGATGAATACGAAGGCGAGGAAATAGGGGAAGACGGCCTCGCTGAGGATGATTGAGCGCACAAGCATGAATCCGATGAAGATGTCGATGATACCTCCGGCAATCCACCAGCCCCAGGCTTTGGCGTGGTCGGGGCCAGAGCCGACGCAGAGTTGCACGATGCCTGTGAGGATGAGCAGCCAGCCGAAAATCTGAGAAGCGATAGCGTATCCGGCGATGGGGAAGAACCAGTAGGCGAAGCCGCTGAGGACCATCAGGATACCGACGATAAGAACAATCCACCAGGCGCGGGTCTGTCCT
>CAJJOO010000215.1 GCA_905193395.1 uncultured Porphyromonadaceae bacterium | reverse complement strand
TTTCGGCTTCAAGGGTGTAGCCGGGATCGCCGGAACCGAGCATCTTGCCGGCAGGGGCGTTGCGCGATTCGGGGTCGCCGGCCTGGACCATGAACTGGTCAATGACGCGGTGGAACAGTGTGCCGTTGTAGAATCCCTCGCGGGCGAGTTTCAGGAAATTGTCGCGGTGGCCGGGCGTGTCGCCGTAGAGCAGCACCGTAAAGTTGCCCATTGTCGTCTCGACGATTACCTTCACGTCGCCGGCCGTGGCTGTTGTGTCTTTTTTCATCTGGCTGGTTGCTTGATTGTCTGTGGCGGCGGGGTCGGCGCTGGCTTTGCTGCATGCTGCGAGCGTGCCGGCCAGCGATATGAGTACCCACATCGCCAGGGATATGATTCTTTTCATGTTTGTTCCGTATTTATAGTAGGGGGTAGGTTTCAGAGGCTGTCGGCTTTCGGGAACAGGCGTTTGTGGATGCGACGGAAGTTGTCGTCGGTGGCCTTGAGGTCCTCGGCGCGGGCTTCCCAGTCGGGTCCGTAGATTCCGGTAAGAATGTCGGCCAGGTATTTGTGTTCGCGGTCCTTGTCGATGGTGGCGGTGACGAGTGCCGAAATCGCGGCGGCATATTTCCCGCTGTCGATGGCGTTGAGGTAGCGTGCGGCCGAGGCGGTGAACTGGCCCGAGCGGTCCACGCGGATTATGTTCTCGACAATGGCGTCGAGGTCGTCGTCGCAGGTTTCTATATTGTTGGCAAGGTATTCGTAGGTCAGCAGACCGTCCGGATCGTTCTGAAGTCGTTTGGTGTCTTCCTGTGTCATTTTCAAAATCGTTTCGTGATGATGGATATGTTCGAGGCGCGGTTCAGCGTCGGCCCAGGTATTTGCGCAGATAGGCGATTACAAAATCGGCGAGGTCTTCCATCGGCATTGCCGACGAATCGAGCGTCAGATGGTAGGTGGCTGCATGGCCCCAGCGTCGGTCGGTATAGAAATTGTAGAATTCCGAGCGCAGACGGTTGGTTTTCCTCATAATGGAGCGTGCGCGGTCGCGGTCGTCGTTCCCGTCGCGGAGGGTGATGCGGTCGATGCACACCTCTTCGGGAGCGTGAAGGAAAATGTTGAGTACGTTCCGGCGGTCGCGCAGCACATAATCGGCCGTGCGGCCCACAATCACGCAGGGGCCTTTGTCGGCTATCGAATGGATGAAATCGCTCTGTGCCTGATACACCCTTTCGCACGAAGCGCCGCCTGAGGCGCCATACCACGCCATGGTGCTGTAGCCTGGGTTCAGCGGCAGGAGGCCTGACAGGAACCCCGGGGCGCGCTCGTCGTTTTTCTCGAAAATCGACTCGCTCATCCCGGCGTGACGGGCGGCCTCGTTGAGCAGTTCTTTGTCGTAATAACTTATGCCGAGTTTGTCGGCCAGGAGACGGCCCAGTTCGCGGCCTCCGGCTCCGAACGAGCGGCCTATGGTGATTACGTATTTTTCAGGTAACTGTGTGGATATACTCATTTCAGGGTTCGGTTTGTCGTCAGTTTTCGTGGCAAAAGTAGCAAATTCTTTTGACATCGCGGCCTTTGGCGTCCAAAAAATTGAGAAACGGCGCGGGTCTCAGACTTCCAGAGCCATGGTCTGGCGCCTCACGCCGCCATATTTGATGCCGTCGGCCACGACCTTGAATCCCGCAGCCTCGAAATTGCCCTTGCTGGCGGCATTGTCCGGGGCTACGGTGGCCAGGATTGTTCCGGCGCCTCTTTTGCGGGCCAGGGCGGTGCAGCGGTCGATGAAGTGGCGCTGGAATCCGTGGCCGCGGCTGCCCGGTAGCGTCACCACGGCATCGAAGGTCAGTGTGCGCGACGGTTCGGTGCCGGTGGATGCGGCAAGGCTGCGGTCGCCCTCGCGGTTCAGCACTATCACAGCAAACGAAACCAATCGTCCGGCGCTGTCGCGGATGCCGAAAATGCGGTCCATGTGGAGGGATTCAAGCAGTTCCATGCGCGAAAGCGGATAGTAGACCGATGCCTCTGCCAGCGAGTCGACCACTTCTTTCTGCACGGCCGTAATCTCGCTAAGATTCTCGAAACCCAGCGTCACGGAGTCGAAACGCTCGCCGCGCGACTCAAACGATGAATCGCCGTCGCCGTCACTCTTTCCGTGGTCGTGGAGATACAACTTGCGGCGCAGGTATTCGTCCGGGAAAACCGTGTCGCTGCCCGGCACATGGCGTTCCCAGCCGTTCGCGCCGGAATTGATTTTGCGCCGGTGGGCCGACCATACCTCGTAGAGCCGGAATATCTGTACATAGGACGAGGAAGTGGGCAGGATATAGTTTTCCTGAATGAAGGGATTGTTCATCAGCAGGAAAAAACGGTATCCGAACAGGTCGTCCAGATCCTCGATGTCGGCTATATGGTGACGGTTCAGCAGATAAAGGTTCTCGAAAAATGTGCAGTACTGCGCGATTTCCACGCCGCGCACATCTTTCCAGATTTCCGGCCGGTTGCCCTCGGCCTCGCAGCGTTCCAGGGCTTCGTAGACTTTCATCAGGCGGTCGCTGTCGTGAAAATAATTGTTGAGGTCAATCAGCATGTCGCTGCACGTGACATTCTGGGTGTTTTTCAGTTCGACGGCAATGAAGATAGTGCCTATCAGCGTGGCGGCGAGCGAAAAGATGCCGACAGTCGCCTCCTCGCCCGTGCGGAAGGCAAGAACCAGCGAGATGCACATCATCGTCAGTATGATGATGGCGAATACAATGAACAGTTTCAGACGGTGGTCGTAGCGCATGATTGTGACGAATTTAAATCCTGAATCCTTTATCAGCCGCTAAGTTAGTGATTTTGCCGCTAATTGTCAACTCCCGGGGCCAAATTCCATTTGCAACCTTGGTTATAAATGATTAACTTTGTCCCCATAAAGCAACATACCTTTAATTCTAAATCCTACAAATTGTCATGAGACTTATCATCGAACCCACCTATGCCGAAGTTTCCCGCTGGGCGGCCAACTATGTAGCAGCCCGTATCAACGAGGCCGCTCCCACCGCCGAACATCCCTTTGTGCTGGGCTGCCCCACCGGCAGTTCGCCCCTGGGCATGTACCGCGAACTCATCCGCCTCAACAAGGAAGGCAAAGTCTCCTTCAAGAATGTGGTGACCTTCAACATGGACGAATACTGCGGCATACCCCGCGACCACGAGCAGAGTTACTACACTTTCATGTGGACCAACTTCTTCAACCAGATTGACATCCTGCCCGAGAACGTGAACATCCTCAACGGCAACGCTCCCGACCCCGTGGCCGAATGTTCCCGCTACGAAGCCAAAATCGCCTCCTACGGCGGTATCGACCTGTTCCTGGGAGGTGTAGGTCCCGACGGACATATCGCTTTCAACGAACCGGGCTCGTCGCTGAACTCCCGCACACGCATGAAGACCCTCACACAGGATACCATCATCGCCAACTCGCGCTTCTTCGAAAATAACGTGGACCTCGTTCCCAAGACCGCCCTTACAGTCGGCGTCGGCACAATCTGTGCCGCCAAGAGCGTCCTGCTCATTGTCAACGGCCACAACAAGGCCCGCGCCCTCAAACACGGCGTCGAAGGCGGTATCTCGCAGATGTGGACGATTTCCGCCCTCCAGATGCACCCCAAGGCCCTGATTGTTGCCGACGAAGATGCCTGCGCCGAACTCAAAGTCCAGACCTACAAATACTTCAAGGACATCGAAAGCGCCAACATCGACCCCGCAACCCAACTCTGACAATCAATTCCATAAACCACGGCGTGCGGGAACACAGTTCCCGCAC
>CAJJOO010000214.1 GCA_905193395.1 uncultured Porphyromonadaceae bacterium | reverse complement strand
CCTGCTCGGCCTCGGCCTGGGTCACAAGAAAGGGCGTGAGGTTGAAATATCCGGCCACCGCGCGGCTCACTTTGGATATGAAATTGTTGTTCATCGTTTTCCGGGGTAGGTGTGATGCATAATAATATAAAAATCGAGAGCCGGAAAAGTTGATTGCCGGTTTCCGAAATTTTCGTTATTGCGGTGAAGCCGTCAGTCCATATCCAGTTCCACGGACACGGGGCAGTGGTCGCTGCCGGTAATCTCGCTGAGGATTTCGGCCGATTTCAGCATCGGTACCAGTCGGTTCGAGACCAGAAAGTAGTCGATACGCCAGCCCACGTTCTTGGCGCGGCTGTTTGCGCGGTAACTCCACCAGGAATAGGCGTCCACGGCGTCGGGGTGAAGGTGGCGGAAAGTATCGGTGAACCCGCGTTCCAGCAGGCGCGTGAAACTGTCGCGTTCCTCGTCGGTGAAGCCGGGATTGCGTCGGTTCGATTTGGGATTTTTCAGGTCTATTTCCTTGTGGGCCACATTCATGTCGCCGCATATCACCACGGGCTTCTCTGCGTCGAGTCCGGCCACATAGTCGGCGAAAGCCTTGTCCCAGTCCAGACGGTAGTCGAGGCGTACCAGTTCGCTGCGGCTGTTCGGGGTGTATACGTTTACCAGATATAGCGGGCCGAGGTCCAGGGTGACCACGCGGCCCTCGCGGTCGTGCTCATCGATGCCGATTCCGCGGCGGACCGCGGACACCGGAATCCGGCTGAAAGTGGCCGTGCCAGAGTAGCCTTTGCGTTCGGCGCAGTCGAAGTGCGCGGTATAACCCTCGAAGGCCTTGTCTACCTGACCTTCCTGGATTTTGGTTTCCTGAAGGCAGACGCAGTCGGCGTCGAAACCCTCGAATATTTCTTCGAAGCCCTTTGCGAGCACGGCCCGGAGACCGTTTACGTTCCATGATACAAATTTCATGTCGGTGTCGGAATTATGGTTCACAATGCCACCACCAGTTCGGCAACAACCTTGTCGCCGGCATAGCCGGGAGCGGTGAAACCGTCGTGATACAGGTATTTTTCATAGTTCAGCCTCACGTCGCAGCGCAGGCGGCCGAGGCGGTAAGTGAGCGTCGAGCCGAAAGTCAGACGGTTTCGCGAGGGATGGTTGTCAGTCAGCAGGCCGTTGTCGTCGCGCCGGCCGTCGGAATGAGCCGTCGAACCGTCGGCGCGGGCCTGGACCGAGAGTTGCCTGAACACCCATGCCTTGATGGGCATCGTATAGTTGGCAAACACGTTGTAGGCGTGGCAGGGGCGGTGTGCGTGGCCGGTATAGTGTTTGTAGACGTATTCGGCCTCTGCCAGCCAGCGTCCGCTGCTGAAGGATACCGAGGCGTCGGCCATGTTGATGCGGATGCCGTCTGGAACAATCGACTGGAAGCCGCCGGCCACGGTAAAGTCGCCGATGCGTGCGACAGCCTTGACGGCCGTAACCTTATCGTGGTTGTAGGTTGTCTGGTCGGTGCGCTTGGTAGAGTTGAACACGCCTGCCTCCACGGTAACGGGGGCGAATGGCAGCGAATATGCCACCGAGACGCCCACGGCACGCAGATTGGCGATGTCGCGGCCGATGAAGGACCGGTTGGCGAAGATATATGTTGCCGGCCCGCGGAAGGGGTCGACACCGAAGGGAACGCGGAACTGCCCGGCCTTCACGCGCAGCGCGTCGTCGGCCAGCGACAGCCGTGCCCATCCGTCCAGGAATTCCATCTTGCCGGCATTGCACAGGTCGGTCTGCAGATAATAGTCAATCGGCGCGCCGAGGTTGCCGGAAAGAATCACGCGGGCGTTGCGCAACTGAAAACGGTTGCGGCCGTCGTCGGTGAGGATTTCCCAGCGGCCGCGCAGGGCGCCGTGAATCTCCGGTAGATAGCGGGCCAGCGAGTCGGCCGACTCTGCGGCTGCCCCGAAAGTAGCCAGTGCAAGCAGTGCCGTTGCCGTCAGGAATCTCATTTTTGTTTGTTTTCTCGATTATTGTATGCTTCGAGGGCCTTTGCCAGGACAATGAGCGCGCGGTCCAGGTCTTCGCGTTTCAGCACGTAGGCCATACGCACCTCGTCACGGCCCATGCCAGGTGTGACATAGAAGCCCGAGGCCGGAGCCATGAACACGGTGTCGCCCTCATAATTGAAGTCGGTCAGGCACCAGCGGCAGAAATCGTCGGCATCCTCGACAGGCAGTTTCACCACGGTATAGAATGCGCCCATGGGCACGGGCGTGTAGCAGCCGGGAATCATGTTGATGCGGTCAACGAGGAATTTGCGCCGCTCGACGTATTCATTGTAGGTCTCGAGCATGTATTCGGCCGGCGTGTCGACGGAAGCCTCTGCAACAATCTGACCCAGAAGAGGAGGCGAGAGACGGGCCTGGCAGAATTTCATCACGTTCTTTTTCAGTTCCTTGTGCTTTGTGATGAGGGCGCCTATGCGGATGCCGCATTCGTTGTAGCGTTTCGAGACGGAGTCAATCAGTACCACCTGGTTCTCGATGCCTTCGAGGTGGAAGGCCGAGATGTAGGGCGCGCCGGTGTAGCAGAATTCGCGGTAGACCTCGTCGGAGAACAGGAACAGGTCGTGTTTTTTCACCAGGTCGCGCAACTGCTGCATCTCTTTCATGGTGTAGAGATAGCCGGTGGGGTTGTTGGGGTTACAGATAAGGATTCCCTTGGTGCGCGGTGTGATCAGTTCCTCGAATTTCTCGACGGGCGGCAGGCTGAAACCGTCGTTGATGCTGGACGGAACGGTGACAATCTTTGCGCCGGCCGAGATTGCGAAGGCCATGTAGTTGGCATAGGCGGGTTCGGGGACGATAATCTCATCGCCGGGGTCCAGGCAAGCCATGAAGGCGAAAAGCACGGCCTCCGAGCCGCCGGTGGTGACGATGATATCGTCGACGTCCACATTAATATTATATCTGTGATAGTATTCGCAGAGTTTCTTGCGGAGCGACAGCAGTCCCTCGGAAGGAGAGTATTCCAGCACCTTGCGGTCAATGTGGCGCAGGGCCTCGATGGCGCCCGGAGGGGTGGGGACGTCGGGCTGTCCGATGTTGAGCGAGAAAACGCGGATGCCGCGGCTGCGGGCCTCGTTGGCATAGCCGACGAGGCGGCGGATGGGCGATGACGGCATTATCTCGCCGCGTTGTGATACCTTAGGCATAAAATCTTTTTAATCTTTTATGAAATTATATCGTATTGAAATCTGTATCAGTCTTTTTGTGCTTCGTCGAGTTCGCTTTCGGCCAGTTCCCATACGCTCATGGCGTTTTCCAGATTCTTGACGGCGGCGGCATGACGGTCATATATACCGGGGTCGGTGTCCTGCCCGGAGGCCAGTTGGTCCTCGATGTCCTTGACTGCTTTTTCGCAGGCGGCGACAGCGGCTTCGGCGTCCTCGACCTTGCGGCGGAGGCGCTTGATGGCCTTGTCGCGCTCGCGCTGCTCGGCCCAGTTGCGGCGCTGCGGCACCTCGGGCTGCTGCGTTTCTTTCTGAGCAGCAGGTGCTTTGCGCTCGGTTTTCGGTGCAGGCTCTGAGATTTCGAGATGGTGCAGCGAGTCTAGTTTCTTCTTTTCCAGGAAGTCGTAAATGCCGCCAAGGTGTTCGGTCACCTTGCCGCCGCCGAATTCATAAACCTTGGAAACAAGGCCGTCGAGGAATTCGCGGTCGTGGCTCACGATAATCACGGTGCCGTCGAAGTCCTTGATTGCCTGCTTGAGAATCTCTTTCGTCGGGATGTCGAGGTGGTTGGTCGGCTCGTCGAGAAT
>CAJJOO010000213.1 GCA_905193395.1 uncultured Porphyromonadaceae bacterium | reverse complement strand
CCGTATGATGGGCCGGGGGAAAGGAGTTCGGTGAAAATAGAGTTCTGTAGACATGTAAGTCTCTTTGGGAGAGACTGATGTTTGAGACTGCAAAGATACTCAATTTATTGTAAACAGCGGGTATTATGAATATAAAATTTCGTAACACGCCGCCAAACGGCCGTCAGAAACCGTGTGATTCGTCAAACGGGTGCTAAACAAGTTTTTCATCCAATTTCTCGTTCCGCGCTGATAATCAGCCGTTCGGGAATCGGGGGTCAGTCTCTCCCAAAGAAACTGATGTTTCGAGGACCAAGGTCTCTTGGCACTCGAAATATAGAATAATGACAATTCAAAGAGGTGATAACGTGGCACAAACGGCCTCTTTCTTTTCAGGACAAACCGGCAACTGCTTGGGACTCTGGGGTTTCGGAGGCTGAGCAGGATTTGGAGAATTGCCCTGAGGTCACGTAATCGTCATGGAGGCTTCAGAAAAAAAGTGGTTTGTGATGCGCGATCTGAAGCGCAGGAATTCAAATTCCCTTGCCGTTCACGACCTCGGGAATGCCGGGCTGGAAGTGTTCACGCCTATGACCCAGATGATAATGACCATCGGCGGACAGCGCCAGAGGCGCGATGTACCGGTGATTCAGGACCTGCTGTTCGTCCACGAGGCAAAGGACGCCATTGACCCCTATGTTGAGATGTATCCGACGCTCCAGTACCGCTATCTTTTCGGCAAGACGAAAGACGAACCGATGACCGTGCGCAATGACGAAATGGAGAAATTCATTTTTGCGGTCGGCAACACCGATGCGCCGAAATTCTACCGCCCCGGCGAACTGACCGAGACGATGTATGGCCGGAAAGTGCGCATCATGGGCGGCATGCTCGACCACTATGAGGGCCGGCTGCTTTCAGTGAAAGGTATGAGGAAACGCCGCCTCATCGTCGAATTGCCGGGACTGATAACAGCAGCCGTCGAGGTTGAACCGGATTACATTCAGATTATCAAATAGTTTCGCGACATGCTGCACGCGCTTCCCGCAAGAGTGATGGACTATGAGGTCTCGGCCGATTCGCCGACCGGCGAACTCGTCACGCTAGGACAGATATTGTCGGAAGCGGCAGACTATGCAGGCACGATCCTTGACCGCGAGCATCTTGCATTCGCGCGCCGGTGTACCGAAAGGCTCAGAAAAGTAGTCGGCGAACTGACGGCCCGCGGCAGCATCCGCTCGCAGGAAGACCTATACGAGATAGATAAAGGCTGCATCAAAACGACTGACCTCGGAGCGCTGACAATTGACTCGCTTTACAGGCTTTACCGGCAGTGGCCCCTACGCCACGAACAGCGGATGAAAGAGGGTCGCGAGCACTTTACATTCTACTACGAAGGCCGAATCGTACGCGAACTGCAATGCCGCCGGCCGGCAACAAAGGGCGAGCAACTGATGGTTGACTACTGCGTCGCCGCCTATCGCAACGAATTGGAGAACATGGCCTTCACGTTCTGCTGCCCAGTGAAAGCAGGCAAGGAGGATGCACTCCCGGACAGCGACCGGACATACACCCCGGCCGAATTGGCGGCACTTATCGCGCGATACAGCCGATACAGCGACGTGGCTGGGCGCGAAATACTGATAGAATATGTCGACCTTGCCCTCGGGCTGCTGAAAAGCGAAAGCCGTAACGATGAATCGTTCAGGCTGTTAACGGAAATCGCCGACCTCGCGCAGCGGAACGTTATCCGCGTCCCGCAGTGGGTGAATATCTGTGTCGACAGACTGCAAGACAGGGAATTAACCGCATAACAGAGATGGAATCCGTAAGGGCATACTCGCACTACCTCACCATGAAAGGCCAGTACATCGGACTGACCACAATCGACGGGCACAAACCCACCGTCGAGGAAATCGAAGTGCGCAGCGAGATACGCCGCGCCTGCGACCACATGGCACGGGTCCTGTCAACCTGCACGGCCACCGACATCGCCAGCCTTACGGGCTACTATTCAATACTATATACCATAGGGTACAGCCGCATGCCTGAAACCACGCTGCTCGAAAAACAGCGGGACCGACTCCTGCGCCTCTGGCAATCCGGCGACAGGACAATCGAGGATAGCGACGTCTACGGGCTGCTCTCCGACTCGATGAACAATCCCCAGAGCGCGATGCCGCAGGCCACACGCCGCACATTCGACAGACTGCGCGACGGCTGGGTCCGTACCCTGAATCAGCACTCAACCTTCCCCGACACAGACACATACGAGCGGTACCGGCGCCTCGCCCTGATAATGCGCGACAACATCGACCCATGGTTCGGGGGCAACAGCACCGCCGCCAAGCGCCGGTGGTATGAAACCAACCGCATCGCCGACATATCCACACTCGGCACTAAAATCCTGACCGCCTACCGGCAATTCCTGTGCAGCCTCTTTCCGGCCGTGCTGAGCGCGTCCGAGATGACCCGTCTCGACGTCGCCGTGCTGAAAGAACTGATCGCCCGCCGCGACCTCGACCCCTACGACCGCCGCGCCTACCAACTGGCCCTGGAGTACGAAACACGCGGCGCCGGAATCTAAGCATAAAATGAAAGGGCTCAATATTTTCAAAAGTATTCAGGGCAATACCAAAACGGTTGCAGTTAATGCATTTTATGCATTTGTAATCAAAGGGTTTGCCCTAGCCATCGCCTTTTTCTCAACCCCGGCATTTATACGATATTTCGACAATAACGAAGTATTGGGTTTATGGTATACGTTGCTTTCGATACTTACTTGGTTCCTGTCCTTTGATCTTGGCGTAGGAAATGGAATCAGGAATCATCTTGTTATAGCCATAGCCGAGAAAAAGAGGGAAAGTATTCGCCAGATTCTCGCCTCCGGTTTCGCCTCAGTTTTTGGCATAACGCTAATACTGACACTGATTGGCATCACGCTTATTTCCACGGCCAACCTCAATTCCATATTTAATATTTCTGACAGCATCATAAGTGCGAAGACCCTGCATACAAGCGCCATACTGGTCTTTATTTCAATCATGATGCGTTTTATGCTGACGACCGTCAGTTCGATATTCTATGCCTTGCAAAGGTCGGCAATCAACAACTTTCTGGCCTTGTGTGTCAGTATCCTGCAATTGCTGTTTATCCTTTCTTTTCATTTCGACAACGTCGAGACCGCACTCATCAATATTTCCTGGGCCTATCTGGTGATATGCAATCTGCCCGTCATCATAGCCGGGATATGGGTGTTTTTTACCGACTTTAAGGACTGCCGGCCGAACGTCAGGTCCATAACAAAGGAATCCACAAAGAAGATAATGAGCATAGGCCTGGTCTTTTTCTTCTGCCAGGTTTTCTATCTTGTCATAGCCAACACCAACGAATTCTTTGTCAGCCACTTCTGGTCGCCAATCGATACGGCAGATTATAGTTTCTATTACCGAATCATCATGCTCGTATCGATGGGCGTATCTCTGGCACTGACTCCGACCTGGTCGATGATTACAAAAGCATACGCCGAAAAGAACTACCGGTGGCTCAGAAAATTGTATCGTTCATTCAAACTTGCGGGTTATGTAATCATCATACTTGAATTCGCTCTGGTTCCATTTCTCCAGCCTATCATGGATATCTGGCTGGGCAACGGACAGATAACCGTCGAATTGCCCACATCCATAGCATTCGCATGCTTTGGCGCCGTCTTCCTGTACAGTTCCATGCTTTCAACCGTTGTCTGCGGTCTTGCCAAAATGAAACTGCAGTTCTGGTGCTACGGCATAGGCTCGATTCTGAAAATAGCATTTATAAT
>CAJJOO010000212.1 GCA_905193395.1 uncultured Porphyromonadaceae bacterium | reverse complement strand
GCCCGAGGAGACCCGGGTGCTGTACGACGAGCTCTGGACCCAGCTGGGCATCTGAGATAAAAAATCCGCGCGGAATCGCTCCGCGCGCCGGTGCCCCGTCGGCCGACGAGGAGGAAGATGATGAACCGCGCCGCTCTCCGTCCGGCTCCTCCGAGCCTTCGCGCGAGAAATCGTCGAAAGGACGTGCCGCCGCCAAAGGCTCTGACACCCCGATGCTCAACAAATTCGGCAACGACATGACCCAGGCTGCCTCGCAGGGGCGCCTCGACCCCGTCGTGGGCCGCGATACCGAAATCGAGCGCTTGGCCCAGATTCTCAGCCGCCGCAAAAAGAACAATCCTGTCCTCATCGGCGAGCCGGGTGTAGGCAAATCTGCCATCGTCGAAGGTCTTGCTCTCCGCATCGTCAACCGTCAGGTACCTCGCGTGCTGCGCGATAAACGTGTGGTGTCGCTCGACATGGCCTCGCTGGTCGCCGGTACGAAATACCGCGGCGAATTCGAGGAGCGCGTCAAGGCCATCCTCACCGAACTGTCCCAGGCCACCGATGTGATTCTCTTTATCGACGAGATTCACACCATTGTCGGTGCCGGAAACGCCCAGGGACAGATGGATGCCGCCAATATGCTGAAACCTGCCCTTGCACGCGGCGAGGTGCAGTGCATCGGCGCTACAACCCTCGACGAATACCGCGTCAACATCGAAAAGGACGGCGCCCTGGAACGCCGATTCCAGAAAGTGATGGTTGAACCCACTTCGGCCGAGGAAACCCTGGTGATTCTCAATAACATCAAGCCCAAGTACGAGGCCCATCACAATGTCTCCTACTCTCCCGAGGCTCTGGAAGCCTGCGTGAAACTGACCGACCGCTATATTTCCGACCGCAATTTCCCCGACAAGGCTATCGATGCCCTTGACGAAGCAGGTGCACGCGCACATATAATTAATGTGACCGTACCCGAGGAAATCGAGAAACTCGAAAAGGAAATCGACGAGGCAACGGCCAAAAAACTCGAAGCCGCCCACGCCCAGAACTTTGAACTCGCAGCCGTGTGGCGCGACCGTGCTCAGAAACTTCAGGACAGTCTGCGCGACGCCCGCGAAGCCTGGGAAAAGGACATGGAGGAAAACCGTGTCAAGGTCGACGAGGACAAGGTTGCCGAAGTCGTCGCGATGATGACCGGTGTTCCCGTCCAGCGCGTGGCTCAGGCTGAAGGCCTCCGTCTCCTGGAAATGGGCCCGTCGCTTCACCGCTCGGTTATCGGCCAGGACAATGCCATCGACAAGATTGCCAAGGCCATCCGCCGCAACCGAATCGGCCTCAAGGATCCCGACCGTCCCATCGGCACCTTCATGTTCCTCGGCCCGACAGGTGTCGGCAAGACTCTCCTTGCCAAGAAACTCGCCGAATTCCTCTTTGATTCCGCCGATACGCTGATTCGCATCGACATGAGCGAATATATGGAGAAATTCACTGTTTCGCGCCTCATCGGTTCGCCGCCCGGATACGTCGGCTACGAGGAAGGCGGCCAACTCACCGAGGCCGTCCGCCGTCACCCCTACTCCGTGGTGCTTCTAGATGAAATCGAGAAAGCCCACCCCGATGTGTTCAACCTCCTGTTGCAGGTTCTCGACGAAGGCCGTCTCACCGACAGCCTCGGCCGCAGAATCGACTTCAAGAACACCATCATCATCATGACGTCGAACATCGGCACACGCCAACTGAAAGATTTCGGCACCGGCGTCGGCTTCGCCACCGGCAATCCCTCCGACACTGCAAAGGCCCAGAACGATGTCATCCGCAAGGCCCTCAACAAGGCTTTCTCGCCCGAGTTCCTGAACCGCGTCGACGACATCATCATGTTTGAATCCCTCGACCGTCCTGCAATCTTCAAGATTATCGACATCGAACTCGAAGGCTTCCGCCGCCGTCTTTCCGACATGGGCTACGGACTCGAACTCACCGAGGCTGCACGCAATTTCATTGCCGACAGCGGCTACGACCCGCAGTTTGGCGCACGTCCCCTGAAACGTGCTATCCAGAAGTACCTCGAGGACGAACTTGCCGAACTGATTCTGTCCTCCTCGCTCAAGGTCGGAAACCTCGTCAAGGTCGACTACGACAAGGATGCCGGCAAGATTGTGACCTCGGTTGTCGACTCTACATCTACGCCGTCCGAATCCGCTCCGTCGGCAGACGACACTCCGGCCGCCGCCGAGTGATTCCACTCCGCACATAATAATCCCCTATACAAAGAAGTTACGCCCGCCCGGACGCAACTTCTTTTTTTGTCATTAAAAATTCATAAAACTGCAATTTTGTCACACTTTCCCTTTGGCATATCTTTTGCAATATTGTTTTATAGAAATAGAAAAACTAAAACCTACTGAATATATTATGGCAAAAGGAACTATCGGGGTTACAACCGAAAACATTTTCCCCGTCATCAAGAAATTTCTTTACAGCGACCACGAAATTTTCCTTCGTGAACTTGTTTCCAACGCCGTCGACGCAACCCAGAAACTCCGCACCCTTGCCTCGTTCGGCGATTTCAAGGGCGAGACCGGCGCTCTCGACGTCCGCGTGACCATTGACAAGGAAGCCGGCACACTCACTGTCAGCGACAGCGGCGTGGGCATGGATGCCGAAGACATCGACCGCTATATAAACCAGATTGCCTTTTCGGGCGCCGAAGACTTCCTGGCTAAATACAAGGACAGCGCCACAAACATCATCGGCCACTTCGGTCTCGGATTCTATTCCGCCTTCATGGTTGCCGACAAGGTCGAAATCAATTCTCTCAGTTACAAGGAAGGTGCCAAACCCGTCCGCTGGACCTGCGACGGCTCGCCCGAATACACCCTCACCGACGGCGATCGCACGACCCGCGGCACCGATATCATCCTCCACATCGACGAGGACAGCAAGGAGTTCCTCGAACAGGCCCGCATCGACACCCTTCTGCGCAAATATTGCCGCTTCCTGCCCGTGCCCGTAATCTCCGGCAAGCAGCAGGAATGGAAAGACGGCAAGATGGTCGACACCGACGTTGACAATGTAATCAACGCCACCGAACCCCAGTGGATGAAGAAACCCGCCGACCTCACCGACCAGGATTATCTGAACTTCTACCACGAACTTTATCCCGGCGAGGAAGATCCCCTGTTCTGGATTCACCTCAACGTCGACTATCCCTTCACCCTAACCGGCATCCTCTACTTCCCCAAAATCAAGAACAACTTCGAGATCAACCGCAACCGCATCCAGTTGTATTGCAACCAGGTCTTCGTTACCGATTCCGTCGAAGGCGTCGTGCCCGAATTCATGATGCTGCTCCGCGGTGTCATCGACTCGCCCGACATCCCCCTGAACGTCTCGCGTTCCTACCTCCAGAGCGATACGGCTGTCAAGAAGATTTCCTCCTACATCACCCGCAAGGTTTCGCAGCGTCTCGAGGACCTCTTCAAGTCCGACCGCAAGGCTTTCGAGGAAAAATGGCCCGACATCCGCATTTTCATCGAATACGGCATGCTCACCGACGAGAAATTCTGCGAAAGCGCGCTGAAATTCACCCTGCTCGAGGACACCGAGAAGCATTTCTTCACCCTCGATGAATATAAGACACTTGTCGAACCCTCGCAGACCGACAAGGACGGCAACATCGTCTACCTCTACACTACCGACCCGCAGGCCCAGTACAATTACATCAAGGCCGCCAACGACCGCGGTTACAACGTCCTGCTGATGGACGGCCAACTGGACAACCACTTCGTCGCCCTCCTCGAGCAGAAACTCACCAAGACC
>CAJJOO010000211.1 GCA_905193395.1 uncultured Porphyromonadaceae bacterium | reverse complement strand
GCGCGAGGCCGCGGCAATCGGCGCACGTGCCTTTGCCTTGAATCTCACCGACCCTTCGCGTTGGAAATCACCTGCAATTCCTGCATCTGAGGCCGAAGCCTTCCGGGCAGAGTGCGCACTGGCAGGTTTCACAGCCGCGCAGATTCTTCCTCACGCAGGCTTCGTGATCAATGCCGCTTCGCCTGACGCACGTAAACTGAAACTCTCGCGCCTGGCCCTTGCCGACGAAATGAACCGTGCCGCCCTTCTGGGACTCGGCATGCTGAATTTTCATCCCGGGGCGCATCTCAATGCCTTGCCTGTGGAAGATGCTCTGGCGCGTGTAGCCGAGACCATCAACATCACGCTTGCAGAAACTCCGGCCGAGGTCTCGCTCATAATTGAAAATACGGCAGGGCAGGGGACATCTCTCGGTCGCGATCTCCATGAAATCGCAACGATTCTGTCGGCCGTCAGCGACAGTGCGCGCGTCGGTGTCTGCATAGACTCGGCACATGCGTTCGCCGCCGGCTACGACCTCGCCTCCGACGAGGGCTACGACGCCTTCTGGCAGGAATTTGACCGCGAAATCGGCCGTGACCGCCTGCGCGGCATGCACATCAACGATTCGCTGAAAGCGTGCGGCTCGCGTGTTGACCGCCATGCGCCAATCGGCCGCGGTATGATTGGCCGGCATTTCTTTGAGCGCCTGATGGCCGACAGCCGCACCGACGGCATCCCCTTGATTCTTGAGACGCCCGACCCGGCCCTGTGGACCGAGGAAGTCGTCGCCTTGCAGCAAATGGCCATGAAAGAAAATATTTAAACATTATCATATCTACTTATTACATCTACTGACATGAAAAACAAACCAGACTTAAGTTTTTGGAAACTGTGGAATCTTAGTTTCGGATTCTTCGGCGTCCAGATTGCTTATGCCCTCCAGAGTTCGCAGGTCAGCCGCATTTTCTCTACAATTGGCGCCGACCCGCACGATTTGAGTTATTTCTGGATTCTCCCCCCGCTCATGGGCCTGATTGTTCAGCCCCTGGTCGGAGCATTTTCCGACAAGACCTGGAACCGTTTCGGCCGTCGTCTGCCCTATCTGATTGCCGGAGCCCTGGTCGCCATCATTGTGATGTGCTTCCTCCCCAACGCCGGTTCGCTGGGTCTGGGCGTAAGTTCGGCCATCATGTTCGGTCTGGTGATGCTGATGTTCCTCGATACGTCCATCAACATGGCCATGCAGCCCTTCAAGATGCTTGTGGGTGACTTCGTAAATGAAAAGCAGAAAGGTCTGGCCTATTCCATACAGAGTTTCCTGTGCAATGCCGGTTCCGTTGTGGGCTATGTAGCCCCGATTGTCCTGGCCCTGTTCCTCAGCAACACCGCACCCGCCGGCCAGGTACCTCCCACAGTGACCTGGGCCTTCTATATCGGCGCCATCCTGTTGCTCTGCGTCATCTATACCCTTGCCAAGGTGAAGGAAATGCCGCCGGCCCAGTATGCTGAATATCACGGCATCGACACCTCGGCCGCAAAATCCGGCAAGGAAAAGACCAATATCATTAAACTGCTGGCCAACGCTCCGCGTGTGTTCTGGACCGTGGGCCTCGTCCAGTTCTTCTGCTGGGCCGCCTTCCTTTACATGTGGACTTATTCCACCGACGCCATCGCCGGTCACAGTTTCGGCGCCCCCTCGGCACAGATTGTAACCGGCGTTACAATCGACGGCCAGAAATTCGATGACAAATACGTATTCAACGAAGGCCGTCCCGTAATCACCGAAGGCCATCTCACCATCGCCGGCATCGAAGTCGACGGAACTTTCTCGCATCCCCGCACCGTGGTCCTGGACGGCGACACCGTCATCCGTGACTATCAGGTTGTCTACGACTACGGCGTTGCCAAAGCCGAGGTCAAGGGCGAAGGCGACGGCCGCGGTGTCCTCGCTCAGGCCGGCCAGACCATCGTTATCGACGGCTCCGAACCCATGCAGGTGCTGAACAACGCCGTCACGGTTTCCGAAATGTCGATGGTTCAGCCCGGCACCTCGCTGACGCTGGCCCACATCGCCAAGAACAACGGCAATACGGGCGAATATATCCTTGAACAGACCTCGCAACTGCCCCAGGTCAACTCGCCCTCGGAAATCACACTGAACTATACCACAGTCCTCAACGCCGCCTCCAAGCAATATCAGGATGCCGGCGACTGGAACGGCGTTCTTCTTGCCATTCAGGCCATTGCCGCTTTGCTCTGGGCCGTAGTGCTGGCTCTGTTCCGCAACCGCCGTCTAGGTTACTCGATCAGCCTCGTAATCGGTGCAGTCGGCTTCATCTCCGTCTTCTTCATCACCAACCACTATGTGCTGTCGCTGAGTTACGCGCTGATGGGCTGCGCCTGGGCCGCCATGCTGTCGATGCCCTTCACAATCCTCACCAACGCACTTTCCGGCGGCCATATCGGCACCTATCTGGGCCTGTTCAACTGCACAATCTGCATACCGCAGATTATCGCAGCACTCTGTGGCGGTGCAGTTCTCCACTGCTTCCCCGCTGCCTCCAACGGCGCGCCGATGACCGTGGCCATGCTGGTTGTCTCGGGCGTCCTGCTGCTGCTCGGAGCAGTTGCCGTCTGGAACATCCGCGAGACTTATGGTCAGAAAGCCGTCGAACCGGCTCCGCTGCCCGAGGAGACAGTCTGATAAACTGACATAATTTCATCCCGGGGAGATTACGAAAGCCCGTTTTCCGAGCCGAATTGTCTCTCCGGTTGTTTATAATTTAATACACCACTTTACTTTCCTTCCATGGAATCAATCCGCCAAATCTACAAAATCGGTAACGGTCCGTCGAGTTCACACACAATGGGACCAAAGAAAGCCGCCACCCTCTTTGCCGAGAAAATCGGCGACGCGGCACGCTGCGTCGTGACGCTCTACGGCGCCCTCGCCGCCACCGGACGCGGCCACCTCACCGACAAGGCCATCCTCGACGTGCTGACGCCCGTTGTACCCACCGAAATCGACTGGCAGCCCGACACCGTCCTTCCCTTCCATACCAACGGCATGAAATTCACCTTATACGATGCCGCGGGACGGGAACTCAAATCCGAGACTTTCTATTCTATCGGCGGCGGAGACATTGTCCGGGAAGGCGAGAGTCGCCGTCCCTCCGAATCCATCTACGGCATGTCGAAAATCAAGGACATCCAGAAATGGTGCGAGGAAACCGGCCACAGTTATTGGGAATACGTCGGCGAGGCCGAAGGTGACGGCATATGGGACTACCTGCGTCGTGTGTGGCAGGTGATGAAAGCCGCTGTCGAGCGCGGTATCGAGGCCGAGGGTGTCCTGCCTGGCGGTCTGGGCGTCCGCCGCAAGGCCGTGAGTTATTATGTCCATGCCGCCGGCTACAACACTTCGCTCAAAAGCCGCGGGCTGGTCTATGCCTACGCCCTTGCCGTGAGCGAGGAAAACGCCGCCGGCGGCGAGATAGTCACCGCGCCAACCTGCGGTTCCTGCGGCATCGTGCCGGCAGTCCTCTATCACCTGCATACGTCCAAGGGCTTCAGCGAGCAACGTATTCTCCGCGCCCTTGCCACCGCAGGACTGTTCGGCAATGTCGTGAAGCACAACGCCTCCGTTTCCGGCGCTGAAGTAGGTTGCCAGGGCGAGGTGGGCGTAGCCTGTGCCATGGCGGCCGCTGCCGCTTCGCAACTTTTTGGCGGTACTCCGGCCCAGATTGAATATTCGGCTGAAATGGGCCTCGAGCACCATCTCGGAATGACCTGCGACCCTGTCTGCGGTCTGGTCCAGATTCCCT
>CAJJOO010000210.1 GCA_905193395.1 uncultured Porphyromonadaceae bacterium | reverse complement strand
AATCGGATTAGGCGATACGCCCACGCTGACAATCACCACATCGACGGGAATGTCCTCGATGGCGCCGGGCACGGGCACGGGGCTTCGGCGTCCGGTGGCGTCGGGTTCGCCCAGGGCCATGCGCTGCACGCGCATCGTGCGTACGTGGCCCTTTTCGTCGCCGAGGTATTCGACGGGATTGCACAGGGTCATGAATTCGACGCCTTCCTGGCGTGCGTGTTCCACCTCCTCACGTCGGGCGGGCATTTCGGCCTCGCTGCGGCGGTAGACCAGGAAGGCCTTTTCAGCGCCCATGCGCAGGGCGGTGCGCACCGAGTCCATGGCGGTGTTACCGCCGCCCACCACGGCCACGCGGGCGCCGCGCGGCACGGGAGTGGCATAGCCGGGCGTGCCGCCGCGCATCAGATTCACGCGGGTCAGGTATTCGTTGGACGACAGGATGTTGATGAGGTTTTCGCCCGGAATGCCCATGAATCGTGGCAGGCCGGCACCAGAGGCCACGAAGATGCCTTTGTAGCCCATGTCGAGGAGGTCGTCGTAGCCCAGGGTCTTGCCGATGACGGTGTCTGGCACGAAGGTCACGCCCAGGGCGCGCAGGGCATCGAGTTCCTTGTCGACCACCGAGTTGGGCAGACGGAATTCAGGAATGCCGTATTTCAGCACACCGCCAATCTGGTGCAGGGCCTCGTAGACTGTCACCTCGTATCCGCGCCGGGCCATGTCGCCGGCAAAGGATAGTCCGGCGGGTCCGGAGCCTGCCACGGCGATTCTGATGCCGTTCGAGGCAGGACGGGGGCAGCCGTCGCCCGCGGGAGCGGAGTCGGCGGCGAAACGTTCCAGCCAGCCGATTGCCACGGGCTGTTTTTTCATCTTGTTGTAGATGCACTTACTCTCGCACTGGCGCTCCTGGGGGCATACGCGGCCGCAGACGGCGGGGAGGGCGCTGGTGTGGCGCAGGATTTCGGCCGCGCGGGCATCGTCGCCGCGCTGTATGTTCTTCACGAAGCCGGGGATGTCGATACCCACGGGGCAGCCGGTGACGCACTGCGGGTCGGGGCAGTCGAGGCAGCGCGTGGCCTCGGTGTGTGCCTGCTCGGGCGTGAGACCCTGATTCACCTCGGCGTTGGTGTGGATGCGCGTCAGCGGGTCGAGCATGTTCATTGTGGCGCGGGGAATGGCTGTGCGTTCCCGCGGCGGAATGGCGTCGCGCAACTCCCGGCGCCAGGCGGCATCGCGGCCGCTATCTGTATTCTGCATGATGGATGTCGGTTTAATTGTAAGCGCGCAGGCGCTGCATCATTTCGTCAAAATCAACCTTGTGGGCGTCGAATTCGGGTCCGTCGACGCAGACAAACCTCATGCGGCCGTCGACGGTGACGCGGCAGGCACCGCACATGCCGGTGCCGTCGACCATGATGGTGTTGAGCGAGCATACCGTGGGCACCTCGTAGCGTTTGGTGAGCAGTGACACGAATTTCATCATTATGGCGGGACCGATTGTCACCACCTGGGCCACGGGTTCGCGGTCCAGCACGCTCTGCACGCCGTCGGTGACAAGACCTTTTGTGCCCTTGGAGCCGTCGTCGGTCATGATGATCACTTCGTCGGAATATCGGCGCACCTCGTCCTCGAGGATAATCAGCGAGGCGTTGCGGGCGGCCAGCACGCTGACGACACGGTTGCCGGCCTCCTTCATGGCGCGGATGATGGGCAGCAGGGGCGCCACGCCCACACCGCCGCCGCAGCAAACCACGGTGCCGAACTTGTCGATATGAGTCGCGCGGCCGAGGGGGCCTACGACGTCGTGGAGGCAGTCGCCCGCCTTCATTGCGCAGATTTTGGCGGTGGATTCGCCCACGGCCTGGACAATCAGGGTTATGGTTCCGCGGGCGGTGTCGCTGTCGGCGATTGTCAGGGGTATGCGCTCGCCCTTTTCGTCGGCAATCACAATCACGAAATGGCCGGGACGGCGGGCCTTGGCGATGAGAGGCGCCTCGACCACCAACTTGGCCACTTTTTCCGAGAAAAATTCTTTTGAGACTATCTTGTACATGATAATGAATGGTTTCAGAGCAGTTTTGCGAGGCCCAGGAGGGCTTCGGCGGTTGCGCGGCCAATCACGCGGTCGCGGTTGCCGGGCAGCGAGAACATGTGCGACGAGATTTCACCGTCCACGGCCCAGGCAATCCATACGGTGCCTACGGGCTTGTCGGACGTGCCTCCGCCGGGGCCGGCGATACCGGAAGTGGCCACGGCACAGCGTGCGCCGGTTGCGCGGCAGGCACCGGAGGCCATCTGTTCAACGACCGTGCGGCTGACAGCGCCTTCGCGTTCGATTGCCGCGGGGTCGACGCCCAGGAGACCGGATTTCACCTCGTTGGCATAACTTACCACGCCGCCGCGGTACACGTCGCTGCATCCGGCGATTTCCGTGATGCTGTGTGCTATGTTGCCGCCGGTGCAACTCTCGGCGGTGGCCAGTGTGAGGCCGCGTGCGCGGCATTTTTCAAGTACTATCTGGGCGGGAGTGTCGTCGCCGATATGGAAGTCGAGTCCGTCGAGTGCGCGGACAAGGCGTTTGAAAGCGGCGTTATAGCGGCTTTCGATATCGCTGCCTGTGTCGCCGCTGCCGTCCAGCCGCAGGCGGATGAGTCCGGGCACGGGCAGGTAGGCCAGGTGTATGCCCTCGCCGGCCGTTTCCTCGAATTCGGCCAGGCGCGCGGCCAGGTCGCTTTCGGTGATGCCGGTCACCACCACGGTGCTGTGCAGCAGGGTGAGGTCGGGGCTGAAGCGGCTGTGGATGCGGCGGCACACCTCAGGCAGCATACCTTCGGTCTCGAAGGGGACACCGGGCATGGCCACCAGCATTTTGCCGTCGCGCTCGAAGCACATTATCGGGGCGGTGCCGTAAAGGTTCTGAATCACGCTGCACGACGTCGGCACCATGGCCTGGGCGGCGGTCAGCGCGTTCATTTTCAGGTGGCGGCGTTCAAATACGCGGCGCACGTTGAGGGCCACTTCGGGGTCCTCGCGCAGCGTTCCGCCGAAGATGCGGCAGAGCACGCTTTTTGTGATGTCGTCCTTCGTGGGGCCGAGGCCGCCGGTGGTGATTACGAGGTCGGCGCGCGAGAGGGCACGGGAAATTGCACCTTCGATGTCGGCGGCATCGTCGCCGGTGGTCTCCACCGACACTGTCTGCCAGCCGTCGGGGCCGAGGGCGCGGGCGATGGCGCCGGAATTGGTGTCCGTCACCTGCCCGAGCAGTATTTCGTCGCCTATGATTATGATAGCCAGTTTCATACCGTGACGCGGGCATAGGGCACCTCGTCGTAGCGGCAGAACTGCCGGTCGAGGTATTTGAAATATCCGGCGACGGCCACCATGGCGGCGTTGTCGGTGGTGAACGAGCGTGCGGGGATGAAGGCATTGAGGCCGCGCTCGGCGCAGAAACGGGCCACGGCGTCGCGTACGCCCGAATTGGCGCTCACGCCGCCGCCGATGGCTACGGTGCCGACGCCGGTGCGGTCGACGGCCAGTGCCAGTTTGTCCAACAGAATCTCTATGATGGTGTGCTGGAGCGACGCGGCCAGGTCGGCGCGGTTCTTTTCGATGAATTCCGGGTCGGATTTCAGCCCGTCGCGCAGGGTGTAGAGGAACGAGGTCTTGAGTCCGCTGAAACTGTAATCCAGTCCGTCGATATGAGGGCGCGAGAATTTGAAGGCCTGTGGATTGCCCTCGGCGGCCAGGCGGTCGATATGCGGGCCGCCGGGATAGGGGAGGCCCATCACCTTGGCGCATTTGTCGAAGG
>CAJJOO010000209.1 GCA_905193395.1 uncultured Porphyromonadaceae bacterium | reverse complement strand
CAAGATCCGCACCTACAACTTCCCCCAGGGCCGCGTCACCGCCCCCCGCATCAACTTCCCCACCCACAACCTCGCCGCCGTGCTCGACGGCGACCTCGACGACATAATCTTCAACCTCTCTTCCACCGAGAACGCCGAACGCCTCAAAGCCGCCGAATTCTGACCCTGCACAAAACCCGAATATACCATGAGCATCTCCTCTCTGAACGACAATCAGTCACAGACTGCCCCTTCCGAACAGGAACCGCAGCCACGTCGCCGCTTCTCCCTGCAAACACTCATCGCCAAGGGCGAGGACGCCACGAGGCGTTTTCCCGCAGCATTCGTGTGCCTCACCCTGCTGTGCGTCTGGCTGCTGATTTTGATTTGGACAGACGGCGTCTCCCAAAACCTAACCTTTGCCGCCAACTATTCACTGTGCGCCGGGCTGTTGGTGTCGCTTGCAGTGCCCGTATGGTGCCGTTATGCCGGCCGCAAACATCTGTCGGCCGTGCTTCTGACCGTCGCCGGCATCCTTATTGCCGCTGATTTCGTATACCTCTGCTTCAATGCCTCCCCGCTCAGTCTCGCGGCGGGTGTCGCGCACGGTTCCGTTATAACAGCCCTCGTAATCGCGATTATTTTCCTGCCCGACCGCCGCGATCCGGCCTCGTCCGGGTACTACACCTATTTAATATCGCGGAATATCCTTGCGACGGCACTTATAGCCTTCGCCCTGTCTGTTATCGGTTTGCTGATTTACGGAACACTCAATTTGCTGTTCTCTGTCACCCAAATCAGAATACTGCAGACAATGTATGTCGCAGGCTCGCTTTTCATCCCCGCGGTCATTTTCATAGGCATGATTCCGGACACGAGAAACCTAGCCGGCGAGGAGGGAAGCCACATCCTCCCCACCTTCGTCCGCGGACTCATCCTTTACCTGCTGCTGCCCATTGCCATAATCTATATGGCGATTCTATATGTCTACGGTATTCAGATTCTTGCGCGGATGTCCCTTCCCGTCGGCAATGTCGTATATCCCGTCACGGGCTTCACGGCCGTGTGCCTGCTGTTGCTGTTGTTTATACGTCTCACCGGCCGCAGCCGCCTCACAACGGCGACAACCCGCATCCTGCCTTGGGCCATGCTTCCGCTGCTCGTGCTTATGAGCGTCGCCATCTGCTATCGCATCGTCCAGTACGGCCTCACGCCCAGCCGCCTCTATGTGGTGGCCTTCAACCTGTGGGCATATGCCGCAATGATATATCTTATCTACACACACGGCCGGCGTTTCTCAGCCATTCCCATATCCTTTGCCCTGATTTTCCTTGCAGTATCGATAATCCCCGGCGCCAACTTCACCACCCTGGCCAACGCCGATATCAGGAACAATATCCGGAAAATATTTGTACAGGCCGGAGCCGAATCATTCCCCCTGGACTCCGCCCGCGTCGCTGAACTGAAAGGACGCATCGAACCGCAGACCTGGGAAGCGCTGTCGGCCGACATTCTTTACCTTGACCGCCACTCTGACCACTCTGATATAGAAGCCATAATCTCTTTCCCCGTATACATGAATGGGAAAAGTTATGTGATTAATCCGTTGTTTAGACGGCAGTATCATGCATACAAAAGCCTGTCCTTAGGCGACGGTCTGCCTACGCCTGTTCCGGCCGGGTATAGCAGCGTCAGCAACATCGACGTCACAAGATACAATCTGAAAACCACGGGCGGCATGGCTTCAATAGACATAGGCATTGACTCCCTGACCGCCGAAGTTCCCTTAGGGGCAATTATTGCAAATCAGAAATCATCCGGAATCAGCAACCTACGAATCCCCCTGAGGGGTATAAGCACCGACAGCGCCATAATCATCCCCCGCTGGATTCATTGTCAGTACGACAGTCTCGATTACGAAGCCAGCGCCACCGTCAACACTCTGAAATTCCGCGGTTTCCTGTTCAGAAAATAAAATAAATCCATAACAATATGAAACGAACCGACCTTGTAAAAAATATCCTTGACAAAGGCTCATTCCTGTGCGTGGGCCTCGACCCCGACCCCGCCAAGATGCCTGCCTCGCTCGCAGCCCTTGGCGCCGAGGGACTCTTCCCTTTCAACCGCGCCATTATCGACGCCACCGCCCCCTATGCCGTGGCCTACAAGCCCAATCTTGCCTTCTACGAAGCCTTTGGCTCCAAGGGCGTCGAAGCCTTTGAACGCACCTGCGCCTACATCAAAGGCACCTACCCCGAAATGCTCCTTATCGCCGACGCCAAACGCGGCGACATCGGCAACACCGCCCGCATGTATGCCAAAGCCTTCTTCGAGGACGCCGGAGTCGACGCCGTCACCCTCTCCCCCTACATGGGCGAGGACTCCGTCAAGCCCTTCCTCGAATTCCCCGACAAATGGGCCGTGGTTCTGGCCCTCACCTCCAACAAGGGCAGCGAGGACTTCCAGATGATACCCGATGTCAACGGCGCCCGCGTCTTCGAGCGCGTCGTGAAACGCTCCGCCAAATGGGGTTCGCCCGTCAACATGATGTACGTCGTGGGCGCTACACGCGGCGAACTCATCGCCGACGTGCGCCGTCTGGCACCCCGCCACTTCTTCCTGGTTCCCGGCGTCGGCGCACAGGGCGGAAGCCTCGAGGAAGTGTGCCGCTACGGACTCATTGACGAAGTCGGCCTGCTGGTCAACTCCTCGCGCGGCATCATCCACGCCTCCGCCGGCGAGGACTTCGCCGAGAAAGCCGCCGAGAAGGCCGCCGCCCTCGCCGCCCAGATGCGCGCCATCCTCGCCTCCGCCTCCCTCCTATAATTCCCTATGGAACCAAGACCGAACAATCTACAGCCAGACAATCAGAGACTAACCTTCATAATAATTGATGGTTTTAGATTTTGAAAAACTTTATCAATGACTATTGACGATATAAAAGTATTGATTGCTTCTGACGAGTCTCGGACACTGGAATTGAAGAAAACTACCGGTGAACTGAAGGACGGTATGCACTCGGCGTGTGCTTTCCTTAATACAGATGGAGGTTGGCTCATCATAGGTGTTGCGCCTACAGGATTGAAGATTCTCGGCCAGCAGGTTACGGAAACGACGAAACGAGAGGTGGCACAAGCGATTGCAGGTTTAGAACCAACTGTCGATGTGAAGCCTTATTACGTTGATGTACCGGACCATCCCGGAAATAAAGTTATTGCCATGCATTTTGACGGTTGGGTCTGGGGAGAACGACCGCACACATTCCACGGATGCCCTTATTATAAAGTAGAAAGCACAACAAAAGTGATGCCGCATGAAACCTATGACGAACGAATCCGGGCACATCAGCCTCAAATGTATGCTTGGGAGCGTCAGATGGCAGATGGCGTTACGCTTGCCGACTTGAACGAGAAGCATATCAGAGGCTGTATCCGCCTTGGCGTTGAAGGCGGACGTATTCCGGCAAGCGCGATGGGCGCGCCGATAAAGGAGACATTGGCTAAATGGAATCTGCTGAAGAACGGCAATCCGACCAATGGAGCGGCGATGCTTTTCTCAAACAATATCAATGAGTATCCTCAGTTCCGGCTACGGATGGCCCGATTCTTGGGTACGGATAAGAATGAATTCATCGACAATCAACGTGCAGAGGGCAATTTCTTTGACTTGCTTGATGCAGGCATGGCTTTCTTCTTCAAGCATCTCAATCTCAGCGGAAAGATTACTGATCATAGTCCCCAACGCGAAGAAAGGCTTGAAGTCCCTTATCATGCTTTACGTGAAGCATTGATTAACAGTCTCTGCCATCGTCAATGGGAAAAGCACAATC